>JBCBHD010000220.1:0-5344 GCA_038526115.1 Pseudomonadota bacterium
TCATGCCCCTGTTGGCGCAGCGCGATCGCAGCCTGTGCTCCGCCATGGCCGGTGCCGACAATCACGACATCGGCCTGACCGGCCGATCCAATTCCCTCTCTCACCATGGCTTGATGCGTGCCTGCAAAAGCGCAGCCTCGTCAAGCGCGGAATTCTGATGGGCAGGCATTACCGTTCCAGCAGATTGCGTGCCTGGCTGGCGATTTGAGCAAGAACAGCGGGGGCGATTGGTGGATGCGATTGCGCCCGGCCAATCATGGATCTGAACTGCTCCACAGCGCTGCTGTTGCGTTCTGCCCAGTCAGCGACTGCGCCAACCGGATCGTCTTTTCCGGTCTTGCGCCGCAATTGCTTCCTCAGGAAATCGAGCCGCATCTGCTGAAAATCGCGGGCCAGCCCATCAACCAGCAATCGCTCCCAGATGTCGGATGGAGACATGTGAGCAGCGACACTTTGCGCCCAGTCCAGCCCGATCCGCTCACCGATATCGGTGAAAGCATGGGCCAGGCAAACAGCATCAATTTCGGTTTTCAGCGCAAGCTGGGCGAGCCCGATCGACCCATCCAGATCGAACAGACTCGCAACGCGCGCCGCCAACGCTTCAGGCGCGCCACGTTCGACAAAGTCTTCACGCAATTGTCTTGAGCGTTCGCGCGGCTCTTCCGAAAGCAGTTCATCGCGTGCGCCCGCAAGCTTTGCGGCCCCTTCGAGCAACGTCTGGATCATCTCGCCGGCCTGAACCTGGCCCGCTGACGTGCGCAGCACATCAGACATCAGATTGCCTACTGCAGCGGACAGACGATCAAACAGGGCAATTCTGGCGCTCTCTTTGATGCTGGCCTGATCGATATCGGTCCATAGCGTTTCAAGATCATACAGGCGTTCTATGACGACGAACGCGGCGGCGACATCAGCCAGGCCAACGCCTTCTTCTTCAGCAAGCTCGAATGCGTGGACCAATCCGAGGCGATTGACGATTCTGTTCGCCAAATCAGTCGCGACCAATTCGCGGCGAAGCCTGTGATCCTTGATACGCGCGGAAAATTTCTTGCGCATCGGTACCGGGAACAGCTCGATCAAGGAATCCTCGAGGATCGGATCATCAGGCAAGCCGCTTTCTTCGATCGCATCCTGAAGCACCAGCTTCGCTGAGGAGAGCAGTACGGCAAGTTCAGGGCGGGTCAGGCCCTGGCCGTCAGCCGCACGGCGCGTGAGAGCGTCACCATCGGCCAGCCCTTCATTCCGTCGGTCAAGGTCGCCCAGCTCTTCGAGCTGCTCAATCAGTCTTACATAAGAGGCTGTCGCATCAGGCCCACCGGCAGCGGCGATCGAAAGAGCAAGCGCTTGCAAGCGATTGTCTTCCAAAACGATCTCCGCGACTTCATCAGTCATATCTTCCAGCAGGGAATTGCGCCGCTTGCCTGAAAGCTTGCCGTCACGATTGGCGGCCGCGAGAGCGATCTTGATGTTAACTTCATTGTCCGAGCAGTCGACGCCAGCCGAGTTGTCGATGAAGTCGGTGTTGATTTGGCCACCGTTAAGGGAAAATGCGATCCGCCCGGCTTGGGTGACGCCAAGATTGGCGCCTTCGCCAATAACTCTCGCCCGGACTTCGCCCGCGTTCACACGCAGCGCATCATTGCCGGGATCTCCAACGTCGGAATTGCTCTCGGATTCGGCCTTGATGTAGGTTCCAATTCCGCCGAACCAGATGAGGTCCGCAGGTGATTTCATGATCGCGCTGACCAAAGCATCCGGCTCGATTTCCTTGGCTTCGATGCCAAGCGCTTCGCGGGCTTTCTTCGAGAGCTTGATGCTTTTCTGGTTCCGGGAAAACACACCGCCGCCGCTGGAGATCAGATCGGATTTGTAGTCTTCCCAACTGGAGCTCGGCTGATCAAACAGCCTTTTGCGTTCTTTCCAGCTGGCTTTGGGGTCTGGATCGGGATCGATAAAGATATGCCGGTGATCAAACGCGGCCACCAGCTTGATTGCCTTTGACAGCAGCATGCCATTGCCGAACACATCGCCGGACATGTCGCCGCAGCCGACCACCCGGATGCTGTCTTTCTGGACGTCGATCCCCATTTCGAGGAAGTGACGCTGAACAGATACCCACGCGCCGCGGGCGGTGATGCCCATCGCTTTGTGATCGTATCCATTTGAGCCACCACTCGCGAAGGCATCATCCAGCCAGAAGCCTCTCGATTTGGCGATGCCATTGGCAACGTCAGAGAAACGCGCTGTGCCTTTGTCGGCAGCGACAACGAAATACGGATCCTCGCCATCGTGGATCACAACGTCTTCCGGATGCACGACCCTGTGATCAACGATGTTGTCGGTGACTGAAAGCAGCGTGCGAATGAACACTTCGTAGCTGGCCTGCCCCTCGGCGGCCCACGCCTCGCGATCTTTTGCCGGCGATGGCAGTTGCTTCGGATAGAAGCCGCCCTTGGCACCCGTCGGGACGATCACAGCGTTCTTCACCTTCTGCGCCTTCATCAGGCCAAGGATTTCGGTGCGGAAATCGTCGCGCCTGTCAGACCAGCGCAGGCCGCCACGGGCAATCGCGCCAGAACGCAGGTGGATCCCTTCAACCCGGCGTGAATAGACGAAGATTTCGCGCCACGGCACCGGCTTGGGCAGGTTGGGGACAAGCGAGGAATCAATTTTCAAAGCCAGCGCTTCATTCGCTGCATCGGCAAATGCGTTGGTGCGAAGGATAGCGTCCAGCACAGCACGGTAGAGCCGTAGCAGGCGATCATCATTGATAGCCGATACTTTGGCGAGGCTGCGTTTAAAGCTCTGGATTGCCGCATCCGCAGCCTCTTCGCGGTCGCCTTTGAACGCCGGATCATGCCGGGCGGAAAACAATTCTATCATCGCCCGCGTAACCCCCGGTGAGCCACTAAGCGCATCGACAACCGTGTAGATTGTGAAGCCCATACCGGTCTGCCGCAGATATCGGTAGAATGCGCGCATCAAGTTGGTTTCACGGGCCTCCAATGCGGTGCCAATGACCAGCTTGTTGAACGGATCGTTTTCCGCATTGCCATTGAGCACCGCAGAAATTGCTTCTTCGATCGCCTCGGCCCGTTCCAGCAACGCTGACGATTTTTCGCCCTCCGGAAGAGATACGGTGAATTCGTGAATCGTCCCCAGCGACACCGGATCAAGAACCGTTGGGACTTCCTTGATAACCTTAAAGCCGAAGTTTTCGAGCACGGGGACTGCATCAGACAGCAGCAGCGTGTCTTCATGATGATAGATCTTGAGCCGCAGTACGTGCGGATCATCCTTTTCGAGGCGGTACACGCGCACGCCGCGAAGATGATCGCCTGCTTCGCTTTCGCGGCTGACAAGCCTGCGCAGCCTGACAATGTCCAGCGCGGCTTCTTCAGCGCCGTAGCGAAAGCGATAGCTTGATGGGAATGCGGCAGCATAACGTCCGGCAATCGCATTGGCGCGTGAACCCTCTGGGCCTTCCTCCAGATGGTGTTCGACCGCTTCGCGCCAGCCGCGCAGCATCTGCTCCAGCTCTTCCTCAACCTTGGCTCTATTGGGGACGCCATCGATTTCGCGCGTGTCGAGCATGAAGCGAAGCATGGCCAAGGCACCGCCTTCGACTTCGAGGCTCCAGTCGAGCAATTCCGCACCGGGATGACGCGTGACGAGTTCCTGGATCTTCAGTCGGACTTCAGTTGAGAGCAGATCACGAGGGAGCCAGACAAATGCAAAAACATGCCGGTCAAGCTGCGACGGAACCTGCACGATTTGCGGGCGCGGGCGATCCACCAGACTCATCATTGTTGTTGCGAGAGTGCGAATGTCGGAGCGGTTCAATGAAACAAGCAAATCATGCGGAAGAACGGTAAAGGCGTGCACGAGAGCTTTGCCGTTGTGGCCCGCCGGATCGAAACCAAGATCCTCCACCAATCCTGCAACAGACTGGCGAAGCAGGGGGACGCTTTCTGGCGGTGACGCCAGCGCCGCGCTGGTCCAAACACCTGCATGAACCGATAGCGATGTAACCTTGCGGCGCTTTCCCTTGCCATCGCGATGGGCGACGATGAACAAATCAAGCGGAATTGTCCTGTGAACCTTGGAAGCGCGGTTGGACTTGATGATGAGCAGATCGCGCTCTGAACCATCTGAGGCGGACGTATCAAACCACGCAAATGCCCGGTCATAGGATGCATCGGCCAGCAGTGCCTTGGCGCTTTTGCGACATATGCCAGTTAGATTGCTGTGCCCGCATTCGCGTTTACGCACCAGATGACCAAGCTGCGTCAGCATTCCACCGTTCAGCCATTCGAGAAGCTTGGATCCTTCAGGGTCGCTTTCTGCGATCATCTCGGCATCAGCGCTCATGGCGGATTGCATCTTTGGCCAATCGGTTACCGCGGCTCGGACATCGCCGAGCGTCGTGCGAAGGCTAGACAGCAAGGTTTTTCGCTCGCGAGCATCGACACGAGGCGTTTCGATATAGACCATGGATTCGCGTGATGAGAGCTCGTCTCCGCAATCGGCGAGCTTGATCAAATTGCCGGTTTCATCACGCTCGACCGGCACAACCGGGTGGACCAGGCGATGTATGCTCAGACCTTCCGCGGCAATGGTGGAAGCGATTGAGTCGACCAGAAACGGCATGTCATCATTGATCACCGCGAGGCGCAGGATACGACGCCCCTCTGTCGTGGACTCAAGCAGAACGGTTGATCGATCCGCGTCGCGCTGTTTTGCCGCTTCCAGCAAAAATTCTGCTGCGGCACCCTGCTCCTTTTCATCAAGGGCAGGCTCACGGGGCAACGTGGCCTCATTGAGGTGCCTCGCCAGAATGGCCTGCATGTCGGCAGGCTTGTTTGCTGTTTTCCGAGCGGACTTCGATACCATCTGTTGCTCCTGGCATCCTGATATTGGCTCATGAACAACCTGAAATTTTGTTGTCCTGCCTTGTTCTTATAAGTCGCCGATACGCCTGTTGTACGAGTCCACGCAAGACGGATCATTACCGACTTGCAGGTTTCTGCCTGCCCGCTTCTAAAAGAAAATGCGCGTTGCCGCCCGGATCACCCCAAGCTTGTCTATAAAGCTTGAGTGGCTCGCGTTTGCTGTGTCCTCTGGCAGGCGCGTGTTCCATGGTCCCGTGCCACAGTTCCCGGGTCCGTCTGCTTGGAGAGAGCGTGCTATGCGGCGACCGCAGTTGAGCACGCTTCGACGGTCAATTCGAGCGAGCGGATCCGGGCATCGGGCTCGAATGTCGCCCCGCACAGGATTATCTCATCGGCCCGCGTGCGAGCCACGAAGGCATCGATATCGCGCCGGACCATTTCGGGAGTGCCGA
>JBCBHD010000221.1:0-5319 GCA_038526115.1 Pseudomonadota bacterium
GTGGCCTCTCGCCCGATCTGCCCGTAATGCGCGCGATCGGCGTACCGGAAATCGCAGCCTTGGTGCGCGAGGAATGCTCTAAGGAAGAGGCAATCGCGGCCGGCGCACAATCAACGCGCCAGTATGCCAAGCGTCAATTCACCTGGATGCGCAACCAATGCCCTTCGGACTGGGTCCGGAACGAATCCGAAAATATCGATATTCTGGATCATTTTGCATTATTATTACAAGATTAACTGTTGACCCGTTAGATTATACCCATTAGCGAGCTTTCCAACGCGCCTCAGTTGAGGCCTTGGAATTTTTTCACAAACCCGGTATCTCCGGTGACGCAACACGAAGGGTAAAGGACGAAATAGATCATGGTACTCGTGCTTATCATTGAGGAATCGAGCTGATCTGGAGTTCTTACATTCGAACATCCCGACCGGCTCGATGCGAATAACCGCTTCGGGCCGTTTTTATTTTGGAGTTTAGTAAAGTGGCAAAGCGCTCTGGAGCGGCCCTTTTGATGGAAAGCCTGATCGAACAGGGGGTCGAGTACATTTTCGGCTATCCCGGCGGTGCAGTTCTACCCATTTACGACGAGTTGTTTGGCGATGAACGCATTCGCCATATTCTCGTGCGCCATGAAGCGGGCGCGGCACATGCCGCTGAGGGCTATGCTCGATCAACGGGCAAGCCGGGCGTTGTACTTGTTACGTCAGGTCCCGGCGCGACCAATGCGGTCACAGGCATTGCTGACGCATTTCTCGATTCCATCCCGATGGTGGTCATCACTGGGCAAGTCCCCACAGGCCTGATTGGAACTGATGCATTTCAAGAGGCTGACACGGTTGGCATCACACGCCACTGTACGAAGCACAATTACCTCGTGAACGATCCCGCAGATCTCGTCGCGACAGTAGAAGAAGCCTTCCGCATCGCCACCACAGGTCGCCCCGGCCCTGTCGTGATCGACATCCCCAAAGACGTGCAGATTGCAGTCCCATCAAAGAGCCGTGCATCGAAGCTCACTGCCCCGCACCGCTACTCTCCGCAAATGGCCGCGGCGCCTGAGCATGTGATTGAAGCGGTCGAGATGATTGCAGCGGCAGAGGCCCCGATTTTCTACACTGGCGGCGGCGTTATCAATTCTGGACCACGGGCAAGCGAGTTGCTGCGTCAGTTTCAGGACCTGACAGGCGCGCCTACCACCTCAACATTGATGGGACTTGGTTCATTTCCCAGCACTCATCCCGATTGGCTAGGTATGCTGGGTATGCACGGCACTTACGAAGCCAATATGGCAATGAACAAATGTGATGTGATGGTCTGCATCGGCGCGCGTTTTGACGACCGTGTCACCGGTCGCCTCGACGCATTCTCACCCGACAGCAAGAAGATCCACATCGATATCGACCGCAGCTCAATCAACAAGAACGTAGCTGTCGATCTTGGTATCGTTGGCGATTGCGGGACGGTGCTTGAGCAAATGATCAGCGCATGGGGCGACCGCCGCGCGCAGGATCTGGGCGAATGGAAAGCGCGCATTGCTGGCTGGCGGGCACGCGAATGCTTGGCATATCCTGAGCGCTCAAAGAAAGAGCCAACCTCGATCATGCCACAAAAGGCGGTTGAGCGTCTCCATGCCCTCACCCACGATAAAAAGCCGATCATCACCACCGAGGTTGGCCAGCATCAGATGTGGGCGGCGCAATATTTCGGATTTGATGATCCGAACAAATGGCTGACGTCTGGTGGGCTTGGGACAATGGGCTACGGCCTGCCAGCAGCCATTGGCGCTCAGCTCGGCAACCCTGATGCATTGGTGATCGACATCGCAGGTGAAGCGTCAATTCAGATGAATATTCAAGAGCTTGGAACGGCATCTCAATACCGTTTGCCAGTCAAGATCTTCATCCTCAACAATGAATATATGGGCATGGTCCGCCAGTGGCAGGAATTGACCTATGAAAGCCGCTATTCGAACAGCTATTCCGACAGCCTGCCCGACTTTGTAGCTCTTGCAGAGGCCTATGGCTGGAAGGGTATCCGCATCACCGCCGAAGAAGATTTGGACGCCGGTATCCTGCGCATGATGGAGCATGATGGCCCAGTCATCGTCGATTGCTGCGTGGCTAAAGACGCAAATTGCTTGCCGATGATCCCGTCAGGCGCGGCGCACACGGAAATGCTGCTTTATGGCGATGCGCATGATGGCACGATGGATGATGAAGCGAAGGCCTTAGTTTAATGAAGATCAAAAGCGCCGAAGCTGAGCGGCACGTCCTCACCGTTACCGTTGATAATGAGCCGGGCATTCTTGCGAAGATCACCGGACTATTCACCGCGCGCGGCTACAATATCGATAGCCTCACAGTGGCAGACATTACCGATGATCATGCGGTTAGCCGGATTACAATTGTGACCAACGGCCCGCCTGAAGTGATTGACCAGATCGAAGCCCAGCTTGAGCGGCTCGTCCCGGTTCACAAGGTGACAGATCTCACCACCGCAGGACCTCATGTTGAACGCGAGCTTGCTCTGGTCAAAGTCGCTGGTAAAGGCGAAGCGCGCGTCGAAGCTTTGCGTATCGCACAGCATTTCCGCGCCAACGTGGTCGACACGACGACAGAAAGCTTTGTGTTCGAACTCACCGGATCGCCTGACAAGATCGACAGCTTTATCGCTTTGATGCGCGAGCTTGGCCTGCAATCCGTTGGTCGCTCCGGTGTGGTCGGCATGTTGCGCGGCGCAGGCGTTCAATGAATTAGAAATTCCCTAGCCAATTCAATTCACAAGAGAGAATATCGATGAAAGTCTATTACGACGCAGATGCTGACCTAAACCTGGTCAAATCCAAGAAAATCGCTGTGCTTGGCTATGGTTCGCAAGGCCATGCCCACGCACAAAACCTACGCGATAGCGGTGTCGGCGAAGTCGCAATTGCTCTGCGCGAAGGCTCGGCCACAGCCAAGAAGGCCGAAGAGGCTGGCTTCAAGGTTCTCTCCAACACGGAAGCAGCCAAATGGGCGGATATCCTCATGATCCTCGCACCCGATGAGCATCAGGCGGCGATCTATGCTGATGACATTGCAGGCAATATGAAACCGGGCAGCGCCCTCGCCTTTGCCCATGGTTTGAACATTCACTTCGGCTTGATCGAACCACAGGCCGACATCGACGTGATTATGATCGCGCCCAAAGGTCCGGGCCACACCGTGCGCAGCGAATATCAACGCGGCGGCGGCGTGCCTTGTCTGATCGCTGTCCACCAAGACGCAAGCGGCTCTGCTCATGACGTTGCCCTCGCCTATGCTTCAGGCGTTGGCGGTGGCCGCTCTGGCATTATCGAAACCAACTTCCGCGAGGAATGCGAGACTGACCTCTTCGGTGAGCAAGCAGTCCTGTGCGGTGGTATCACTCACCTGATCCAAGCAGGCTTCGAGACACTAACGGAAGCCGGTTACGCACCGGAGATGGCGTATTTCGAGTGTCTTCACGAGACAAAGCTTATCGTTGATCTGCTCTATGAAGGCGGCATTGCGAATATGCGCTATTCTATCTCGAACACCGCGGAATATGGCGACATCACCACCGGCCCGCGCATCATCACGCAAGAGACCAAGGCTGAGATGAAGCGTGTGCTTGATGACATTCAGTCAGGCCGCTTCGTAAAAGACTTCGTGCTCGACAACCGTGCAGGCCAGCCTGAGCTCAAAGCCTCGCGCAAACGCGCCGAAGCTCACCCGATTGAGAAGACGGGTGCAGAACTGCGCGCCATGATGCCGTGGATCAGCGCCAACAAATTGGTCGACAAAGCCAAGAACTAACGGCAGTGGGTGGAGCGTGCTTCAAGGCGTCTCCACCCGCACCGTTTTTATCGTGATCGCGATCGTCTGGGTCGTGATCGTTGCACGCGCCTACATGAATGTGAAAGGCACAGACGCGCTCCAAGCCAGCCTACCGCAATCACAAGTTCAAGAATTCGCTAGGAATGAACTGAATGTTCTGCAGCAGCCCAGTTTTGCAGGCGATAAAGAACTATGCGGCATCATCTTTGAAACCAGCGATGGCGAATTGGGTGTCTCGCGGCCCACCAGCGGAGACGAAGCCAGCTGCGACATCTCCTTCTTTGACGAACCCGGCATGGTTCCAATCGCCAGCTTTCATACCCACGGCAAACACTCTGATCTCTATGATGGAGAGGTGCCATCCGTCGTTGATATCGAAAGCGACGTAGCTTTGGGCATGGATGGCTATATCGCCACACCAGGCGGCAGGTTCTGGCATGTGAACCACGAGACAGCGACAGCCACCTTGGTTTGCGGACCAGGCTGTATGGAGCAAGACCCCAACTACGTGCCCTGCCGCGGCGATACGATCGCGACGCGCTACACGATTCCAGAACTGCGCGAACGCTTTAGCCGACCCAGCATCTGCTAGAAAAAACCCGTCAGAGGGTTCCTCTCCTCTGACGGGCTCAATCTCTCTCCCTAAACTGCCTAAGGGGCTTGAGGCAGAAGGGGCTTTGCCTGTTTGAGCGTGCCGTTAAGGGGCTTTGGCCTGCTCAAAAAAGGGTGTGACCAGAGGCACTAGGAGGAACATATCCCCGGCCACACCCAAGATGCACACCCGTCAGGCAGCGGGTGCACAAGCTGATGCGTCACAGCCTGCTGGTTCGCAAGCTGATGCCGTGCATGCTGATGCGGCGCAAGCTGAGGCTGCGCAAGCTGAGGCTGCGCAAGCTGAGGCTGCGCAAGCTGAGGCCGCGCAGGCAGAAGCTGCACAGGCTGAGGCTGCACAGGCAGAGGCTGCACATGCACTGGCGTCACACGCTGCCGCACAGGCCGATGCGGCGCAGGCTTGCGCTGCACATGCTGCTGCGCGTGCTGCGCGGCGCTCTTCACGGGCTTGCTTACGGGCTTCACGGTTTGCACGGCGCTCTGCAGCGTTTCCGTATCCACCAGAGCGGCTGCTGGAGAAGCTGCTTGGGCCACAGGGCACATCGGCCACAGCGGGAGTGCCAGCACTCGCTGCGGCCAATCCGCCCGCAACCATCAGCATTTTCGTAAGGCTAACTGTCTTGCTCATCTTAAATTCCTTCCAGTCTCTTCATCACGTTGGTGTTAGGGAATTGGTGCCTCTGCATTGTCAGGGGTCAGGGTGAAGCAGAGGCACCAATCAGGTCAGGCGAGATCAGTCGCCAAAGCGCTTTCCATCAGGGATTTGCGTCCAAGCCGGGTCCGACTTCGCGATGAAGCCTTCGATGTCGCCAAGCCATGTCTGCTGAACTTGGGTGTTGAAGTTCAGATAAAGCTTACCGCCATGGATTTT
>JBCBHD010000222.1:0-5316 GCA_038526115.1 Pseudomonadota bacterium
GAATTCCCCCTTTCAGAAGCGCAGCGTGGCGCACTAAAGGAGCGAATGCAATTCAGCGTTTGCGGAAACGGAAGTACCAGACCTCATGCCCGAATTTCTCGCGAGCTTTTTGTTCGTATCGGGTTTCGCACCAGCCGCTGGGGCGGTTTTGCCAGTTGGCCGGGCCTTCAACCACCCATTCGAATGTGTCTGTGAAGCGTTGCATCACCATGAGCGCATGCCGCAGGTAAATTGCGTGGTCAGTACCAAAGCGGAACTCGCCCCCGGGCTTCAGCTTGTCTGCGATCATTTGCACCGGCCCGTCATTCATCATGCGTCGTTTCGCATGGCGCGCTTTAGGCCAGGGGTCGGGGTGCAAAAGATAGACCATGGTGAGCGCTTCATCCGGCACTCGTGAGAGCACCTCCAGCGCATCACCGTGATGAAGCCGGACGTTCGCCAGACGCTCTTCTTCGACATGGACCAGCGCGGCAGCGAGGCCATTCAGATAGGGCTCGCCGCCGATGAAACCGTGGTTGGGGAGCAAGTCGGCGCGGTAGGCCAAGTGTTCGCCGCTGCCGAAGCCAATCTCGAAATGGAGCGGACAATCTTCTCCGAACAGCCTTTCCGCGGTAACGGGGCCTTCAGTGGGTACAGCAATCTTGGGCAGAAGGTTGTCGACCAGCCCCTGTTGGCGAGGGCGCAGCGGCTTTCCAGCCGACCTCCCATAAAGACGGCTCAGTGTTGTCGGATCACCTTCTTTGTATGCGCTCATGGCAGGCCCGCTAAGGCGTCTATGGCGGACTTGTCCAGAGCAATGCGTGCTTGAGAAGCCGCAGTTTTTGCGGCACCGCCTGATTTCGATGGAAGAATTGCAAACCCTGTTCGCCGAACAAGTCCCCTGGGTCCAATCCCTTATCGGGCTCGCATTGCTCGCTATAGCGGCCTTGGCAGTCAATTACGTGCTCAAATATGTAATCCTGCGGGCCGCCAAGCCACTTTTGGATCAGAAAAGCGAAGCCACAGATAAGGCGGCCGCTTGGCTGGCGACGGTCGTTCCGCTGTTGATCGTATCGCGTGGCATCGTGGCAGTGCCGCATTTGCCGGACGAGCTCACCATAGTCGTGACGAATGTCGCACAGGCTCTGATCGTGCTGTCTGTTGCGATGGCGATTGTGAAGGCGCTGGGTTACGCGAACGAATTGTACGAACGGCATCCGCGATCGCGCAATCGCCCGATCAAAGGCTTTGTTCAGGTGGTGAAGATTGTTGTGCTGTGCGGCGCTGCGATCATCATGATTTCGGCGCTGATCGATCAGTCTCCGTTGCTGCTGCTTTCAGGGCTTGGGGCGATCACTGCCGTGTTGCTGTTGGTGTTCAAAGACACAATCCTCTCGCTTGTTGCGAGCGTTCAGCTGACCACAAATGACATGCTGCGCGTCGGTGACTGGATTGAGATGCCGGGCATGAACGCCGATGGCGATGTGATCGATATCTCGCTGCACACAGTTAAAGTGCAGAACTTCGACAAGACGATCACTTATGTGCCGACGCACCGGCTGGTGTCGGATTCCTATCGCAACTGGCGCGGGATGAGTGAGAGTGGAGGGCGTCGGATCAAGCGTTCGCTTCACCTCGATCAGAACTCTATCCGGTTCCTGAGCGATGATGAGGTTCTCGAGCTGAAGAAGTTTCGCATCTTGAAGCCGTATCTCGCCGCCAAGAGGGACGAGATTGCGGACTGGAATTCGAAAGAGCTGGATGGCGAAGATAGTCCGGTTAATGCGCGCCGCATGACCAATATAGGTGTCTTGCGAGCTTACATTATTGCCTATCTGCAATGGCACCCACGGATTGGAGACGGCTTTACGCTGCTGGTACGTCAGTTGGCTCCGGGCTCCCTTGGGCTGCCGATCGAGATCTATTGCTTCACGGATACGACCACCTGGGGCGAATATGAATCGATCCAGGCTGATATCTTTGATCATCTCCTGGCAATCCTGCCGGAGTTTGGGCTGCGCATCTATCAGGAGCCGAGCGGCCTCGATGTGCGCGAAGTGCCATCTGGTTTGGGCGCGGCTTAAGCCAAAACGAAAACGCCCGGATCACTGGGATCCAGGCGTTCTCTCACAGAAGACTGTTCGTGAAGAAATCAGGCCGCTTCGGCTTCCTCGTGTGGGTCACGCAGAACGTAGCCACGGCCCCAAACGGTTTCGATGTAGTTTTCACCACCGCAAGCATGGCTCAGTTTCTTGCGCAGCTTGCAGATGAAAACGTCGATGATCTTGAGTTCCGGTTCATCCATCCCGCCATAAAGGTGGTTGAGGAACATTTCTTTGGTCAGCGTCGTGCCTTTGCGCAGTGAAAGCAGCTCAAGCATCGCATATTCTTTGCCGGTCAGGTGAACGCGGGCGCTGTCGACTTCGACCGTCTTCGCATCAAGGTTCACAGCAAGCTTGCCGGTGCGGATGATCGATTGGCTGTGGCCTTTCGAACGACGCACAACAGCGTGAATGCGGGCGACCAGCTCTTCGCGGTGGAAAGGCTTGGTTACGTAGTCATCGGCACCAAAGCCGAAGGAACGGATTTTGCTATCCATCTCGGCGATGCCGGAGAGGATAAGAACCGGCGTCTGCACCTTGGCGACGCGCAGCTTCTTAAGCACGTCATAGCCGTGCATGTCAGGCAGGTTCAGGTCGAGCAAAATGATATCGTAATCATAGAGCTTACCGAGATCGAGGCCCTCTTCGCCCAGATCGGTGGCATACACATTGAAGCCTTCGGTGGTGAGCATGAGCTCAATGGCCTTTGCCGTTGTCGGCTCATCCTCAATCAAAAGCACTCGCATTGCTGGTCCCCTAATTGCCCCAAAAGTTGGCAGACTGACTGGCAGTCGTCACTTCAGTTCATTCATGCGGTAACGCCTCGCTAAGAGGTGTTGCCGTTCATTAACCACACAACATCTGAACGGAAAAGGTTAACGGGCCGTAAAGAGGTTCGCGGAAATCTTTACGAGTCATTTATGTCACAGGTGGAATCACCTGTTTGCGCAAGCGCATCCGCGCTTGCGATATCCTCGCTCACGCGACCTGAAGGTCGCATCGCTGCGGGCGGGCGATCGCCCTTGCGACGCCTGCGGCGTCGAAACAGCGCTATCTACGAGGCTTGGTCGCGGAGCACGGTCGCGCAGCGGCCGCAAGCCCGACCGGGCGCCCGCAGCCCGACAGGGGCGAGGATATCGCACGCCGGATGGCGTGCGGAAAACAAAGACTCCCTACAAATTCTCCAGCTTCTTCTGTCGCCGCCTCTGTGCGCTGGAACCGATCCCTATCGCTTCGCGATATTTTGCAACTGTGCGCCGCGCGAGATCAAAGCCCTCTTCTTTGAGCAGGTCGACCAGTTTTTGATCAGAAAGCACTTTCTTTGGGTCTTCGGCATCGGTCAACGCCTTGATCCTTGCTTTGATCGCCTCGGACGAAGCCCCTTCACCATCGCTGGAGCCGACGCCGCTGGTAAAGAAGAACTTCAGCTCGAAGCATCCCCGATCACACGAAAGATACTTGTTACTGGTGACGCGGCTGACAGTGCTTTCGTGCATTTCGATTTCTTCCGCGACTTCACGCAGCGTCAGAGGGCGAAGCTCTGAGACACCTCTGCGAAAGAACCCATCCTGCTGCTTTACAATCTCAGCAGCGGTTTTCAGGATCGTCTTCTGCCGCTGATCCAGCGCGCGGATCAACCAGTGGGCATCTGCGAGCTTTTCTTTGAGCCAGCCTTGCGTTTCCTTGTCAGCAGTCCCGCCGCTCAGTTCAACGAAATACCCGCGATTCACAACAAGGCGCGGCAGCGTTTCTTCATTGAGATTGATTTCCCAACCCCCGCTTTCATTGGCAGTCAGCAGGATATCGGGGGTGACAGCGCTATCGCTGCTGGGCGCAAAGGCGAGGCCCGGTTTCGGATCGAAACTGCGCAATTCACGCAACATGTCGGCAAAGTCTTCGTCGTCCACATTGCACATGCGCTTCAGGCGAGCGACCTCACCCTTGGCGAGCAATTCGAGGTTGTCGATCAGTTTGGCCATGCTCGGATCATAGCGGTCGGCTTCGCGAGCCTGGATTTCCAGGCATTCGGATAGAGAGCGTGCACCGACACCGCTCGGATCAAGCATCTGAACGACGGTCAATGCGTCTTCCATGCAGTCCATGTCGACGCCAAGATCATAAGCGATATCGCGTAGGTCGAACGGCAGATATCCTGCATCGTCGAGAAGACCAGCAATATGCCGTGCAACAAACGCTTCTTTGTCGTTGGTTGCTACTGCGCCAATCTGTGCATCAAGGTGCTCGGTAAGGGTCGCTTCTGCCGCTCTAGTGGCTTCAATGTCAGGGAAATCGCCATCAGCACCAACACCGCCACCGCCAGAGCTTGCCCCCCAATCAGGCCCTGTTTGGGCTCCATCACCGGTGTCCCGATCGCGATCTAACGCAGATGTATCGAGATCAATTGGCGCTTCGGCCTCACCCTGCGCCTGCGACATCAGTTGGTCTGAAGTGAATTCCTCACGAGGAATATCGTCTGGCTCACCAGTTGGGCCGGTGTCTTCACTTCGCGCGGCACCGGCTTCAAGCAGCGGATTGGTCTCCAGCGCTTCACCGATAAATGTCTCGATTTCGAGATTCGACGCAGCCAGCAGCTTGATCGCCTGCTGCAGTTGCGGCGTCATTACCAGCGATTGGGATTGCCTTAGGTCAAGGCGAGGACCGAGTGCCATGGTGCGTCGATCCTACAGCGTGAAGCTCTCACCAAGGTAAAGCCGCTTCACATTTTCGTCTGCGACCAGAGCCTCCGGAGTGCCGGCAAACAGCACCTGTCCACCGTATATGATGCAAGCGCGATCGACGATATCGAGGGTTTCGCGGACATTGTGATCGGTGATCAGCACACCTATCCCGCGGCCCTTAAGGTCTTTGACGAGGTCGCGAATATCGCTGATCGATAGCGGGTCAATCCCAGCGAAGGGTTCATCCAGCAGCATGATTGATGGCTTTGCCGCAAGCGCCCGTGCAATTTCGCAACGCCGCCTTTCGCCGCCCGACAGGGCCATGGCGGGGCTCTCTCGCAATCGCGTCAGGCCGAATTCTCCGAGCAGCCTTTCCAGTTCCGCAGCTCTAGTCTCACTATCTGGTTCGACCATTTCGAGCACGCAATTGATGTTCTGTTCAACCGTCATCCCTCGAAAGATGCTGGTTTCCTGAGGTAAGTAGCCAAGCCCGAGGATCGCGCGGCGATACATGGGCAGTTTGGTTACATCCTCGCCATCCATCAGAATGCGTCCTG
>JBCBHD010000223.1:0-5166 GCA_038526115.1 Pseudomonadota bacterium
GTCCTTGATTCCACAAGCGCTTAAGCGATTGCGCTTGCCACCTCCGTCTCCGCCACCTCTCTAAATAAGGGACTCTTCGGGCGCAGTTGCATCAGATCCAGCAGTCACATCGTGTCCGTATATCCAGTCATAGCGCTGGTCGAGCGCGGTGGGCAGCGCCTTGCTGGCCAGCCAAAGCGGCGCGTAGGCCGCCAGCTTGCCCAATGACGAACGCCGATGGAATATGCCCGCATTATCCCTGGCCGTTCGCTGCACGCGTGCAGTACGGTTGCGGCGTGCACGGTAGTATTGAGCAATTCCGCCGCTAGTCGCACTCGCGCTCGAGAGCTCTCTGGCCAGCACGAAAGCGTCTTCCATCGCCATTACCGCTCCTTGAGCCATAAAGGGCAACATGGGATGGCAAGCATCGCCTAGCAGAACCACGCGGCCATCGCCCCAGCGATTTAAGGGTTCTCTATCAAACAGCGCCCAGCAATAATGCGCGTCGGCTTGCTCAAGAATAGTGCGAACAATCGGATGCCAACCAGCGAAGTCGTTAAGCGCTGCCTGCTTGGTGCCCTGTTCCATCCAGCCCTCAGCTTTCCAGTCGCTTCGCTCAACGACACCCACAATGTTCGCAAGGGTTCCACGGCGCAAAAGGTAGGTGACGGCATGTCTGCCCTCACCCACCCATACGCTTGCAGTGGGCGGAGGAGTGAATTGGCCAAGGCGATCGACGGGTACAACGGCGCGCCATGCCACATTACCGGTAAAGCGTGGTTTGGACGGGCCGAGCATCTGCTGCCGAATTATGGACCTTATCCCATCGGCTCCGACTAGTAGGTCCCCTTGGACAACATCGCCCTCAGCCAATACCGCTCGCACCGCATCGTCCGTTTGCTCATAGCGCGTGACCGACGCATTTGTCCGGATGGCTCCTGGCTGCCGCAATTCAATTGCCTGCTCTAGGGCTGCAATCAGATCGGCGCGGTGGATATGCCAATAGGGAGCGCCATGCCTCTCCTCGATGTGAGAGCCTAGTCGGACTGTGCCGATCAATTTGCCGCTCCGACCACCGCGGATCTGTGTTGATTGAGGAACAAAGGCGTTGGCGGAAACCGTGTCTTCAAGGCCAATCGCTCTTAAGACCTTCACCCCATTCGGACTGATCTGTATCCCGGCCCCAACTTCTTTAAGCGCCGGAGCTTGCTCTAGGACCTCAACATCCCAGCCAAAACGATGAAAGCACAAGGCTGAGCACAGGCCACCGATCCCGCCACCGGCAACAACAACCTTTTTCATACCGTTCTCTTTGCGGTGCTCAGGAGTGAGTTTGAAAAGAGCGACATCCTCGCGAACAAGTCAAAGTCGTGGGCGACTTTCACCAGATTTGCATAAAGAGAATAGCCAGCACAGCCAGCACTGCAGGCGCAGCAAAAGGGCCCCAACGCTTCACGGTTGGCGAAAGCCGGGTTCGCCGGTGCTGCAACCCAATGCTCACAATCTCGATGTCGCCCGGCACGGCTGTCTGTCTGCCTCGCGCTGGATCGAATTCTTCGTTCAAGATTGGATCGGACATGATCAAAGCCTCGTCTTGGATGCTCCAAGTTTAGTCGGTGCAATGACTGGGGCGCAACGAGCAGCGGGACACTGCCCACGATTTTCAGCGGCCTATTCCATAGAATTGCGCTGCCATTCGACTAGCGGCGGGTAACAGGGATGGCTTTGCCCCCCTTTGCGTGTATTCAAATGCACAATTGCTCAACAGGTGGGGCCTTGTTTGAATGCTAGCTTGGATCAAATCACATCCAGTCATTTCAGCGGTGATTGCGATTGTCCTCTTGCTGCTTCTCTGGGGCTTACTGACCCCATCTGAGCGTGATTATGAATATGTCGTCGAGGAAGCCTCCGAAGGTGAAGTAACTCGGGTAGTTTCGGCAAGCGGAACGCTGAGAGCGCTCAATACTATTAATGTCGGCGCAGAGGTTTCGGGGCAGATTACGGCGGTCTATGTCGACTTCAACTCACCTGTTGAGGCGGGACAATTGCTGGCCAAAATCGATGACACAAGGCCGCGCGCTCGCGTTACGCAGGCCCGCGCACAAGTTGACCTTGCCAGAGCCAGTCTAGCACAAGCCCAAGCATCAATTGCCCGCTCTAGGACCGATGTGGAGGTGCAAACGCGCGAATTTGCGCGGCGCGAGGAACTGTCTGAGAAAGGTTTTGTATCCACGGCTGGGCTGGATCAGGCGGAAAACGCTCTTGTGGCAGCCAAGGCATCGCTCAGCACGGCGGAAGCTCAAGCACAAAGCGCGCGCGCACAAATCGCGCAGAGCATGGCTGAACTTGAATCGGCACAGCTGGATTTGTCACGCACCCGGATTATCGCGCCAACGAGCGGCGTTGTGATAGATAAGCTGGTGGAACCTGGAACAACGGTCGCGGCGAGTTTCCAGACGCCCAACCTCTTCACCATCGCAGCCGACACCAGCCGCATGCAAGTCGAAGCATCAGTCGACGAGGCGGACATAGGACAAGTAGCCCAAGGACAGTCCGTGCGGTTCTCGGTTGATTCCTATCCAGAAGACACGTTCGTCGCAGTGGTTCAACAGATCCGGCAGTCCGCAACCCAATCAGGCAATGCGGTGAGCTATTTGGTCATACTGGATGTCGACAACACTGATGGACGCTTGCTGACCGGCATGACTGCCAATGTCGATATCATCACCGGGAGCAAAGACGGCGTATTGCGCGTGCCGATTGCAGCTACGCGCTTTATCCCGCGTGAAGGCGATCGCAGCCCTGAAGAGAACAGCGGCGATGAAGGTGAAGAGCAGAAATCTGTCATTGTCTGGGTGCCGGGTGAAGATCCTTATCTGCCGGTCCGCCAAGCTGTGAAGACTGGTCTACAAGGTGAGGACTTCATCGAGATCACTAAGGGGCTTGAAGCAGGCGATAATGTTGTGATCCGATCGCGAAGTCTCGATGGAACAGAAACGGATGGCGGCTCCTAATGGCGACGCCTGCCACTCGGCGCGCGCCCGACGAGTTAGCGCACCCGTTGGTTGAGACGCGTGGCCTGCTTAAGACCTACAATCTCGGCGGAGAAACCATCCACGCTGTCGATGGTGTTTCGCTAAAGATTGCGCGCGGTGAATATGTCGCGATTATGGGCGCCAGCGGGTCTGGCAAATCGACCTTTATGAATATGATCGGTTGCCTTGATGTGCCTACAGCAGGGCAAGTTTTGATCGACGGCACACCGACAGAAAGCATGTCCAGCGATGCGCTCGCCTCTCTGCGCAATGCGAAGATCGGGTTTGTGTTTCAGCAGTTCAATCTGCTCGCGCGGACCTCTTCTGTAGACAATGTCGCCGTTCCCCTAATCTATGCTGGCATCGGCACAGCAGAGCGACGCGAGCGGGCAACCGCCAAGCTGATTGACATGGGATTGGGCGAGCGTTTGCTGAACACTCCCGCCAAGCTATCAGGCGGACAACAGCAGCGCGTCGCCATTGCAAGGGCGCTCGTCACCGAGCCTCTGATGCTGCTCGCTGACGAACCGACCGGAGCGCTCGACACCAAAACGAGCGCTGAGATCATGATGATCTTCGAACAGCTCAATGCGCAAGGGATCACCGTCATTGTTGTCACCCATGAAGACGAAATTGCGGATCATGCCAAACGGCGGATCGAGTTTCGCGATGGGAAAGTGATCGAAGATCGTTTGGTTGAAAACCGCAATATCGCAACCGCGCATGCGACGGAGATCGCGTGATGAGCGAGCTAGAAGATAACAGCTCAAAAGGCGCGCGTTTCCTTTCAAGTTGGGGCGTCAACATATCGATCGCGCTGACTGCTCTACGAACCAACCTGATGCGATCAATTTTGACCATGCTGGGCGTGTTGATCGGGGTGTTTGCTGTCACTCTGGCCGTAGCCGTTGGCAATGGTGCAAGTGATGCCGTGACTGAGACGATCAATCGCTTTGGTTCCAATATGGCGATCCTTGTGCCTGCTCCTGATGATGAGGAAGGCGGACCTCCGCGCCGGAGCAATATTAGAGGTCGGCTCACTACGAGAGACCTCGCTGCAATCGAAAATGAAGTACCAAACATTCGCGCACTGGCGCCGCAACTCCGCCAACAGCTTGATCTCGTAGTTGCCGGGGGGAATTCATCTACGCAGGCAGTGGGAACAACGCCCGGCTATGGCCAAGTGACCAGCCAACTGGCTGATAGAGGCCGGTATATCTCAACAGCTGACGTCCGTTCTTCGGCACGCGTGATTGTGCTCGGGAGAACAGTGGCACAGGACCTGTTTGGAGAATTTGATCCGGTTGGCGAGACGGTTCGCGTGGATAATGTGCCCTTCACCGTTATCGGAGTGCTTGAAGAAAAGGGTTCCACGCTCGGCGATGATCAGGATGACACTATGATCATGCCGATCAGCACAATGCGCCAGAGATTTGTGGGTGACACTCTGCCTGGACCCGACGATTTGCAACTCGCTTTCGTAGCATTTCGAGAGGACGCCTCATTAACGCAAGGCAAAGAGGACATCGTCAATGTGCTCAAGGATCGCTACCGCGTGAAGCCCGGCGAAGTAACGCCATTCACCGTTCGAACGACTGAGGAATTCGTCGAACAAAGCAATTTTGTGACGGGCATCCTCCAAGCAGTGCTGGTCTCGATCGCTTCGATCTCTCTACTTGTTGGCGGGATTGGGATTATGAATATTATGCTGGTGAGCGTCACTGAACGCACCCGAGAGATTGGCCTGCGAATGGCGCTAGGCGCGCGGCGCAGCGATATCCGCAATCAGTTTCTGGTGGAGGCCGCAGTGCTTTGCGTGTTCGGCGGCGCAGTGGGTTTAGTGCTGGCGTGGCTCGCTGGTGCAGCGCTCACAGCTTATGCGGAATTCCCTGTGCCTGTCGGCTTAGGCGTAGCTCTGAGTGCGATTGCCTTCTCGGCCTTTTTGGGGCTGGTGTTCGGTGGTTATCCGGCGGTTCGAGCATCGAGGCTTTCCCCGATCGAAGCCCTGCGTACAGAGTAACTGTTACTCGGTGAGCTTAAGCCGCTCATAAATTGCCTCGCGAATAGTCTCCACGGCCAAACCACCGCCAGGCGCATTATGGACCTGCGTGTTGATCTGGCCAACCAGGCCGCGTTCGGTATCGACCCAGAA
>JBCBHD010000224.1:0-5158 GCA_038526115.1 Pseudomonadota bacterium
GCTCTGGTCGATCTTGATCTTGTCGAACGGGGCGCGCTTGAGATAGCCGAGCGACGAATAACCAGTCCCGAAATCGTCCATCGACAGGCGTACGCCCAGCTTCTTCAATGTCGCAAAAGTCTTGTCGACATTCTCGTCGTCACCGACGAACACGCTCTCGGTGATTTCCAGCTCAAGTCGCGATGGTGGAAGTTCGCTGGTGGCCAGAACCGATGCGACCAGTTTGCAGAAATCCGGGGTCATGAACTGCTTGGCTGACACGTTCACTGCGACACGGCTTTGGGATGGCCAGGCGGCGGCATCCGCGCACGCTTGGCGCAGCGCCCATTCGCCCAGCTTGATGATCAGGTCGGTCTGCTCGGCAATAGGGATGAAGAGGCCGGGAGAGATATTGCCTTCTTCCGGGTGCTCCCACCGCATCAGGGCTTCGAAGCTCTTTACCTTGTTCTCACGTGGATCGACGAGCGGCTGGTAGTTCAGGCTAAGCTCTCCGCGCGTCAACGCATCGCGCAGTCCCTCTTCGATTAAAACGCCGTGTGAAGCCGCATCTTTCAATTCCGAGCTATAAAAACGGAACGTGCCTTTGCCGCCTTCCTTTGCGGCATACAGCGCGAGATCCACCGCAGCATTCAACTCCTCGCCATCAATCCCGTCGTACGGGGCAATCGCAATCCCAACCGAAGTTCCGATGATGGCTCTCCGTCCGGCAAGCGAATATGGTTGTGAAACCATCTGGATCATGCGCCGTGCCAAGTCGCCCAATTCGCCGCGATCGTCGATATCGGGGAGGAATATCTGGAACTCATCGCCGCCCAAGCGGCCGACTTCACCGCGATCACCCACGATCGTGAGAAGGCGTTCGGAAACCTGCTTCAGCAATTCGTCGCCAGCCGGGTGGCCCATCGTATCGTTGACTTGCTTGAACCGGTCGAGATCCAGCATCATCAGCGCACAGCTGCGCCCGGTCGACTTGAAGGATTGCAGGGTCGCGGAGAGCTTGTGATTGATGCGGCGACGGTTGGCGAGGCCGGTCAATTCATCATACTGCGATTGGCGGGCAATGCTCTGTTGGTGGCGGAAGTCCCGCGTGATATCAGTAGCGACGCCGCGGTAGCCTCTGAATTCGCCCTCCGGCCCGAAAAATGGTCTGGCAGTCACACTCCACCAGTAGTTTCTTTCCTCATCTTCGGACGCTCGATCGCCGATCTTGATCTGGACGACCTGATCTTCGATTTTCGCGTGCGATCGCATTTTCAGCTTGAGAGATCGAGCAGTTGCACGCTCCCCATCGACAGTAGCTTCCGAGAAGGTTTCCAGAAACGGTCGACCGATAAGGCTCTGGCTTTCTTCTCCGAGCGCTGCAACCGCTTGTTCGGAAAGATAGATGATTTCGCCGTTTTTGTCGGTCGCCCAGAACAGGCCGATACCGACCTGCTCAATCTCTCCCAGAACAGCGGATGAGCATGGCGCCGGTTCCGGCGTTTCCACCGGGCTATCGCCTTCTGTGCTATTTCGGCTTGCCAGATTTTTCAGGCTGAATGCCAAAACGTTGTGCTCCAAAATCCTCTGCCCGCCGAGAGATTGCCGGGGTTCACCCACGACTGGCGGAACGATACATATGGAGGATTACGCTTAGGAAAGGGTAAACCGCGCGCTTACCATTGTGATCTGGCGCAATTGAACTTTGTTCGTCGAGCTTTTGACATCCTGGCCATAGAATTGTGACTTATAATCAGGATCTTAGCCTTCGATACGCCAAATTTCTCCATTTCTCCCAACGACACCGCGCTTTTCCAGGTCGATCAGGTGCGCTGTTACGCTCATTTCAGCGGCCGGGATCAGCCGTTCATCCAGCCCTTTGTACATCTCCGGTATAAACGCGGAAACCGGGCGTGCCGCCTCACCCAGAAGACGCACGATCTGATTTTCGCGCTGGCGGCGATGGCCGATCATGCCGCGAACCAGCTGTTGCGGCTTGGTAATCGCGGCTCCATGCGCCGAGTGGTAGACAGTGTCAGAGCGTGCCATGAGCTTTTCCAGGCTGCTCATGTAATCGCCCATGTCGCCATCAGGCGGAATAACAACGCTGGTTGACCACCCCATCACATGATCCCCGGTGAACAACGCGCCGCTTTCTTCGAGCGCGAAACACAAATGGTTAGAGGTGTGGCCGGGCGTCGCGACCGCCGTTAGAGTCCACCCTGTGCCGTGCATCTTTTCGCCATCTTCAAGCACACGATCCGGGGCGTAGGTGGTGTCAAAGGCCTCGTCGGCTCGCGGCAAATCCGTCTTGAGCACCAATGGAGCGCAACCGACAATTGGCGCACCGGTTTGCTTTGCCAATGGCGCTGCAGCTGGCGAGTGATCGCGGTGCGTATGGGTGCACATGATCGCTTCTATGGTCGCATCGCCAACAGCCGCCAAAATAGCCTTAATGTGCATAGGATCATTCGGCCCTGGATCGATTACCGCGCAATCTGGGCCGTCTGTTTCGCCTACCACGTAAGTCTGTGTGCCGGTATAGGTATAGGGAGAGGGATTGGGCGCAAGTACACGCTTTACCAGTAGTTCCAGTTGCTCTGCCTCGCCAGTGGGCCACGGTTTTGGGGGAATGCCTGCCATATCAACCTTTCATGCCGTTCGACTGACGTTAAGTCGAGAGCCGAACGCCAAGAGCCAACACTCGATCTTTCGCCGAAAGTGCGTTGCATACGTTCGAGACGAACGGTTAGTGAGGGCCAAAGAGAGGGGAATGCATGAGCGACTACATTCTGGTTCTGGACGAAGGCACCACATCCACCCGGGCGATGTTGTTTGCGAGCGATGGAGTATTGGCCGCCAGCGCGCAGAAAGAGCTGACTCAGCACTATCCGCAAAGTGGCTGGGTTGAGCATGATGCCGGTGAGATCTGGGAAAAGACGCTGGAATGCGTTCTAGAAGTCATTCCTAAGGCTGGCGGTGCCGCCATGATTGCGGCGATTGGGATCACCAATCAGCGCGAAACTGTGGTGGCGTGGGACAAGACGACCGGTGAGCCGCTGACACGTGCGATCGTGTGGCAGGATCGCCGGACCGAGCCGTTCTGTGCCGAATTGCGCGACGCTGGCCATGAACCTGATGTACAGCGCCGAACAGGTTTGCTGCTGGATCCGTATTTCTCCGGCACCAAGATGCGCTGGATGCTTGATAATGTTCCGGATGTTCGCACCGCCGCCGATACGGGGACATTGGCCTTCGGTACGGTTGAAAGTTGGCTGATGTTCAAGTTGACCGGTGGTGCGCATGTAAGTGACGCAAGCAATGCCAGTCGCACGCTATTGCTAGAGCTTGATGGCCCGCAATTCGATTCTGGATTGTGCGATCTTCTGGGCGTTCCGCAGGCGGCACTGCCTCAAGTGGTCGATATGTCGGGCGCTTTGGGAGAAACCGCCGCGCATTGGTTTGGACGGTCGATCCCGATCACTGGATTGGTCGGAGACCAGCAGGCAGCAACCATCGGTCAAGCCTGTCTCGCGCCTGGAGAAACGAAAGCGACGTATGGCACCGGCGCATTTGTCCTGACCAATCAGGGCAGCGAGATACCGAAATCGAACAACCGACTGCTTGGCACCATCCTGTCTCAAACCGCTGGCGAACGCACCTATGCGATTGAAGGATCTGTGTTCGTAGCCGGCAGCTTGGTCCAGTGGCTACGCGATTCTCTTGGGATTGTTGATGTCGCATCGCAAACCGAAGAGCTGGCCCGATCAATTCCGGATTGCGGTGGTGTGACAATTGTTCCAGCGCTTTCAGGCCTAGGCGCGCCGCACTGGAGAGCCGATGCGCGAGGGGTGATTACCGGATTGAGTTTTGCGAGCGGCAAAGCTGAGCTGGCCCGAGCTGCTCTCGAAGCAATGGCGCATCAGACTTATGATCTTGCACAGGCCTTTGCCGCCGATGGCACGGCATGGGGAACACTGCGGATCGATGGTGGAATGGCGGCCAATGACTGGATGGCACAAGACTTGGCCGATATCCTTGGCCTTCCTGTCGAAAGGCCTGGGTTTATTGAGACCACCGCTTTGGGAGCAGCGATGCTGGCGGCAGCTGGCGCAGGACTCTATCCAGATCTCACCAGCGCGGCACAAGCGATGCGTGGCAAGCTTGCTCGCTTCGAACCGAGCATGGACGTTGAAGTCAAGAACGCTCGGCTGGAACGTTGGCGCAAGGCACTTGCTGCGGCTTGATTGAACAAAGCCCGAGGACTGAGAGCGCCTAAATCGCGCCGAGTTCGCGTCCGATCCTGTCCTGAATGGCGCGAACGGGTGAGCTGACCTCGAGAGTATGCCTCCAGGCTTCGTCCAATCGCGCTACTCGGCGGTGCAGCCGCTCAGTCTCATCTATCAGCGCGCGTGTTTCCGGCTCCAACAGAGCAAGCTGCTCTTTGTCCGAAGGGCGGTCAGGTGGAAGGGCACCGTGCTTGCGAACTTGGTTTTCAGACAGTTCGCCAGAGAAGTAAGCCCGTTGATTGAGAAGCCAGGCCAGTACGTGCATCACACGTGTGGTCGTCTTCAACCCCTCAGTTGAAAGGGCGAGCCGCACGACGGTATCGTCGTTGTCCGTAGGATCTTTTGCGCCCAGAGCGAACACCGCTCGGACATCATCGGCCAGCACCAAGGCTTCACCGTAGAGCGCCTCGATTATTGGGCGAGAGAGATTCGTTGCGCGTGCCATTTAACATCTTTGCGCTAGGCCCCGAATCCGATCCTCGCCAGCGGGCTAACGATATTTTCCGGACGTAATCGAAATCCGTCCCACGGCGGCACAGAATTGTCTGGTCGTTAATGAGACGAACCGTGCTTTGCGCCATGCCGAGCGCACAAGATCATGCAATGATGTCGGGCAGCAATGTGTCTTCGATGATCGAGATCTGATCTTTGAGACGCAGTTTGCGTTTCTTGAGGCGGGCAATCTGCAACTGGTCGGTCGATCCGGCATCACTCAACGCGGAAATAGCCGCATCAAGGTCACGATGCTCGGATCTGAGCAATTCGAGCCGTTTCTGGAGCTCCTGCTCATTCATCCCTTCAATCTTCCTTTTGCACTCAAAACCATGTGGGCCTTACGCACTAACGCTTAGGATGGGCGCCAATCTGCCGGGCAAGAATCAAGAATTAAC
>JBCBHD010000225.1:0-5074 GCA_038526115.1 Pseudomonadota bacterium
GCATCTCGTTTACACCGAGAGGGTCGGCAGTTCGAGCCTGTCATCGCCCACCATGGTCCTCCCCGAAAAATCTCGCGCTATTTTTCCAGAGCTTCGCGAATCTCTGCGATCGCGTCTTCGCTGTTCCATTCATAATCACCGGCGACCCGGAACACTTCCTTGCCTTCGGCATCGAACAGGATGGTGGTTGGCATCAACCCACCTTGCGCGAACTGCGCAGCGAGATCGGCATTGGGATCAAGCCACGGTTCAAGGTTCTCGAAGGAATTCTCCGCGAAGAATGGCGCGACCACTTCAGCTCCGCGAATATCCTGACTGATCGTCAGCACTTTCAAATCATCGCCCATCACGCCTGCCAACTCGTCCAGCAAAGGCATCTCTACCCGGCACGGCGCGCACCATGTCGCCCATAGGTTGAGGAGGATCGGCGTTCCCTTCAGTTCCGCAAAAGACAGCGATTGCCCGTCAGGGTCCTGAAATGTCATTTCCGGCAATTCAGTACCTGCCTGCACGCGAACGATCCGACCGGGAAGAGGTGGCGGCGGCGGCGCATCGCTGGCACTGCTCGCGCTCTCCCGTTGCGAACTCTCCTCTGGGGCCGTATCGCACCCCGCCAGAGCGAAGACGGACAGGGCAAGTATGAGCAAAGACCGGGACATATCGGGTTCCAATCAGATGTGGGGCGGAAGGTTCGCTGACGGGCCTACCGCTATCATGCGCGAAATCAATGCTTCGATCCCGTTCGACAAGGCTCTGTGGCGACAAGATATCCGCGCCAGCCAGGCGCATGCGACCATGCTCGGCAAGGCCGGCATCATCAGCGATGTGGATTGCAAGGCCATTCTTGGCGGTCTCGAAACGATCGCAGCCGAATATGAAGCGGAAGGTGTCCCCGAAGACTGGGATCTCGAAGACATCCATATGACCACCGAAGCGCGACTGACCGAATTGATCGGCGCGGCCGCTGGCCGATTGCATACCGCACGCAGCCGCAATGATCAGGTAGCGACCGATTTCAAGCTCTGGGTGCGCGAAGCGCTGGATTCCATGGATCGCGGCCTCGCGGATTTGCAACGCGCACTGGTGGCCCGTGCTGGCGATCATGCCGACAGTATTATGCCCGGCTTCACGCACCTCCAGACAGCACAGCCGGTGACGCTGGGCCATCATCTGATGGCGTATTACGAGATGTTCCGGCGCGATCGCTCACGATTGAATGATGCGCGAGCGCGTTTGAATGAAAGCCCGCTCGGTTCAGCAGCGCTTGCCGGAACCGGGTTTCCGATTGATCGGAGCATGACTGCAGAAGTGCTGGGATTCGATCGACCAACGGCCAATTCGCTCGACGCCGTGTCGGACCGCGACTTTGCGATGGATTACCTGTTCGCGGCGAGCCAATGCGCGCTGCACCTATCACGGCTCGCCGAAGAGCTGGTCTTGTGGGCCAGCCAGCCGTTCGGCTTTGTCCGGATGCCCGACACTCTGTCCACCGGCTCATCCATTATGCCACAGAAGAAGAACCCCGATGCCGCTGAACTGGTTCGCGGACATGCGGGGCGCGTGATCGGTTGCACGACCGCGTTGATGGTCACGATGAAAGGCCTGCCGCTCGCTTATTCCAAAGATATGCAGGATGACAAACCGCCCGTGTTCGAAGCCACCAGCCTGATGGAGCTTTCCATTGCGGCCATGACGGGAATGATTGCTGACGCGGCCTTCAACACGCAGCGGATGCGCCAAGCCGCCGAGCTAGGCTACGCCACGGCAACCGACCTTGCCGATTGGCTGGTGACCCAGGCCGACATTCCGTTCCGCGAAGCACACCACATCACTGGCGCTGCCGTGAAGCTGGCTGAAGAACGCGGCGTGGCGCTTGATGAGCTTCCGCTGGCCGATTTGCAGGCAATAGATGCCCGCATAAATGATGATGTGTTCAACGCGCTGTCGGTTGATGCCTCAGTCGCCGCGCGCGCTTCCTATGGCGGAACCGCGCCGGAACAGGTAAGGCTGCAAGTTCAGGCAGCGCGCTCCGATTTGGGAATGGACGAATGATGCGGGTTTCGGCGATCTTGCTAGTGGGTTTGGCGCTTTCCGCTTGCGGTTCTCGTGCGCCGCTGACCCCACCTGAAAACGCCAGCCTTCCGGTCGCGGCCTATGGCACCACGGAAAAGGCCGATGCCGAACAATTGCTGGAACTGGAAACCCTCGCCGCGCCTGAGCGTAGTGTGGAATTGCGTCGTCGCTCTGAAGAGCGTGAAGACGATCCGTTCGACCTCCCTCCCGAATGAACTGACCTGATCTCAATATGGACCATTTTGCCCTCAAAGACGGCGTGATGCACGCCGAAGACGTACCGCTGCCGCGCATCGCCGATGAAGTCGGAACGCCGGTCTATGTCTATTCACGTGCGACGCTCGAACGGCATGCCCGCGTGTTTCGCGATGGTCTTGCCGATGTGCCGGACAAGCTGATCGCCTTTGCGGTAAAATCGAACCCCAACCTAGCGGTCCTGAAGGTATTGCAGCGTCAGGGATATGGCGCGGATGTTGTGTCTATCGGTGAAATGCGCCGTGCTTTGGCCGCTGGAATGGCGCCGGAAAATGTCGTGTTTTCCGGGGTTGGCAAAACGCGCCGCGAAATTGCCGAAGCTCTCGAAGCCCGGGTCGGACAGTTCAATATCGAAAGCGAAGAAGAAGGCCTGGAGCTTGCCGAACTGGCCGCTGAAATGGGACTGATTGCCCAATGCGCCTTGCGCATCAATCCCGATGTTGACGCCGGCACGCATGACAAGATTTCCACTGGGAAGGCCGATAACAAGTTTGGCGTTCCTATCGATCAGGCGGGCCAAATCTTCGGTCTGTTGGCGAGCAAACCCAGTGTCAATCTGCGCGGTGTCGCCGTCCATATCGGCAGCCAGTTGGGTGAACTTGCCCCGCTGGAAAACGCTTTTGCAAAGCTTGGCGAGCTCGTCACCTCCCTGCGCGGTGCCGGACACGAAATCACGCATGTCGATCTCGGTGGAGGTCTGGGTGTGCCTTATAAAGCGGGCGAAAACCCGCCCTCTCCGGCGGAATACGGCGCCATGGTTGCGCGCATGACCAAGGATTGGGGCGTGAAGCTGATCTTTGAACCCGGCCGTGTGATCGCCGGAAATGCAGGTGTCTTGCTGACCCGCGTAGTCAGGGTGAAGCGCGGGTTGAACAACCCGTTTGTGATCGTTGATGCCGCAATGAACGATCTGGCTCGTCCGGCGCTATACGGGGCCTATCACGATTTTGCTGCGGTTGAGCCCAACGGCGAACAGATGACGGCCAACATCGTCGGCCCGATTTGCGAGACTGGTGACACGTTCGCCATGGGCCGCGAATGCGACCGGCTCGAAAGCGGCGACCTCGCCGTATTCCGCACCGCCGGCGCTTATGGCGCAACCATGGCATCAAGCTACAACTCGCGCGGGTTTGTCGCTGAAGTGCTTGTCGATGGTGACAAGTATGCGGTCGTCGCTGATCGTATCGAAGCCGGGGCGATCATGGATGCCGAGCGGGTGCCAGAATGGCTTGCATAAGCAGTGACAACGATCCAGCAATCTGATGCCTGAACTTCAGAGCCTTCCCCTATTTCACCAGATTGCCGGCCAGAAAGTGCTGGTCCTGGGCGAAGGCGAGGCTGCCGAACCCAAGCGGCGATTGGTGGAACGAGCGGACGGGATCGTGATTGATGATCAGGCACAAGCTATTGATGAAGGCGTGCGTATCGCTTTTGTCGCGTTTGATGATCCGAAAGCCTGCGAAGTCGCGGCGATTAACCTACGCTGCGCCGGAATGCTTGTGAATGTCGTCGACCGCCCGGAATTGTGCGATTTCACCACGCCAAGCATACTTGATCGCAACCCTTTGCTGATTGCCATTGGCACAGGTGGGGCATCGGCAGGTCTGGCCAAGCATGTCCGACTGCGGCTGGAGCGGTTGTTGCCTGCAACCCTCGGCGCCCTTGCGACGGCTCTCAAGGCGGTCCACCCCGTTTTGCGTGAGCGTTTGCCTGACGGTTCCGAGCGGCGACGCGCCATAGACAATGCCTTGCAGGAAGGCGGAGTGCTCGATCCGCTGGACGCTGTGTCGCATCAGCGTGTCGAAGACTGGGCGAAGGGTTCAATCGAAGATCAGGGCGTCCAGTGGTACGATTTCAGAATAAGCAGTGAAGACCCCGATGATCTCACGCTGCGTCAGGCCAAATTGCTTGGAGAAGCTGATGCGGTTTGCCTCCACGGAAGTGTTCCCATCGGCATTCTGGCCCGTGCGAGAGCCGATGCCGAAAGGCTCGAATGCCCAGCTCACTGCCCTCGCAAAAATACGGCGAGCGATGACAGAACTGTTCCTGCCTGCGTTAGCGGTGCTGCCAACGGACGGCGGCTGACCGTTATTCTGCGCTTTCGCCCAGCGAACTAGGCTGACAGTTCATCAGGCAGCAGCGGCCAACGGGCTTTCGATTGCCGCAAAGTATCGGGCCATGGCGTCGACAGTCGTATCGCTCAAGGCGATAAAGGCACGGCGCTTATCGCTGGGATCTGCGATCCGTTCAAAAATACCATTCTCGACCATCTGTTTGACCCAGCGCAACGCGGTCGTAGCTGGTACACCTGCCGCGATACAGAGTGAGGTCACCGATACCCGGCTATGCTCAGCATGCGCGGCAGTCAGATCAAGCAGCATATCCCAGGCCGGATCCGAAAACAGTTCCGAATCGAAGAAACGCGCACGAGCTTGCCGATTGGCGATGATCTGCCGGACCAGCCGAGGGTCGGGAAGCGGCGGGCTGGCACTTCGACCGAGCGATTGACCGCCGTCAGTCCCGACATCCTGAGGGCCACGCCACTTCTGTTTAAAGTCGCTCAGCCGCTCAGTCGGACCCGATTGGTCGCCAGAAATTCGATCAAGTTCCTGCGCGATGGACTCAACCTGCTGGGAAAGACGGAGCAGCTTGAGACGGTCATCCTCCGTCATCTCGCGAACCCGCGCATTGGAAACCCCCGTCAGCACCCGCCCGACTGCGACCACCCGCTCTGCCCTGCTGGGTT
>JBCBHD010000226.1:0-5072 GCA_038526115.1 Pseudomonadota bacterium
ATCATCAGCCCCGCTGATGATTATCGCACGACGCGAGCCCAGCGTTGGTCGAGTTGTTAGCCGGCGTTGCATCGCCCGGATCTGCGCAACGGAGATGTTTCGTTTGGTTTGAAAAGATTTGCCTTCGTCGCGCTTTTTCTCTTCTTTTTCATCCTTCGGCAGGTGGGTAAGGATGGAGATATCGGGATGATCGTTTTCCGGTTGCTGCACTCCGGGTTCAAACACCAGTTCCCTTGCCGCCGCGATTGCGAATTCAAGTTTGCCCAGACCACTCTTTCCAGCCAGCATCCAGCCATGGTGCATTCGCTCGCCTGACAACGCTGTGCGCCATTCTCGCCAAGGACCTCGATGATTGGGCCAATCCATCATTGCGCATCCAGAAAGGGCGCGACAACGGCAAGGATGCGCGCATGGACTTCTTCCGGGGTCCCGTTGCCATCGACGACAACAAAACCTCCGGGATCGTTCTCTGCCAAAGTGCGAAAAGAGGCAGCTACGGCGCGATGATATTCCATGCTGCGCCCGCCAATTGCATCACTCTCATTACCGTCGCGTGCGTCCAGTCGGTGCGCGATGCGAGCTTCTTCAACTTCCAGTAGGACTGAGAGATCGGGACGGATTCCAGCACTTCCAAAATTGTGGAGCGCTTCGATTGCAGTATCTCCCAGTCCCCCTGCCCCGCCTTGGTAGGCGCGGCTTGAATCGACGAAGCGATCGCAAATCACCCATGTCCCAGCGTCGAGACCCGGCATGATCCGTTGCGCGACATGATCGGATCGTGCCGCAGCGAACAGCAAGGCTTCAGCCTCGGCACCCCACCCTTCTCCCGGAGGGTCCAGTAACAATCCCCGTATCGCTTCGGCACCGGGTGTACCGCCGGGCTCGCGGGTAGTGTCGACTTGAATACCGCGCGCACGCAGCGCTTCCGCGAGCAGCGCAGACTGTGTGGACTTGCCGGTTCCCTCTCCGCCTTCGAGTGCGATGAAGCGGCCCTTCATGAGAACCATCCTGCAAAGCCATTCCAGATACGCGAGAAAAACCCAGCACGATCGACCGATTCCGTGGCCAGCAACGGTATCCGCGCTGGCGCCATTTCCGGAACCAGCACTTCGAGCGTAGCAATGCGTTGGCCTTGAACGATCGGCGCCCGTACTGGTCCATCGTATCGGATCGCGACCTTCATCTCTCCGGCATGCTCCTTCGGTACATTCACGCGGACATTGCGGTCGGTGATGAGCGCAACTGAGCGGGAAGAACCACCTTGAACCCGCACTTCCCCAACACTTTCGCCTTTAGAGAAGACATCTTCGCTGTCGAATGCGGAAAATCCCCACTCCATCAGCGACCTCGAATTGCGAGTGCGAGCACCATAGCTCGTGGCCGCTCCGATCACCATCACAAGCCTTTGGCTGCCGCGCTGCGCAGTTCCTAGGAAACCATGTCCAGCTTCGTTGGTGAAGCCGGTTTTGATGCCATCTGCGCCTTTGACTCGCCCAATAATGGGATCGTGATTAGGCTGAGAAATGCCGTTCCAGAAGAACTCCGGACGCCCGACATAATTGGCAAACTTCTTGGGATGACGGCGGACCATGGCTTCCGCCAGCTTCACCAGATCGCGCGCTGTCGTGAATGTGCGCCCTTCGTCCGGCCAGCCATTGGGAGTATGAAACTGACTGCTGACCATGCCGAGCTCTTCTGCTTTGGCATTCATGAGGCCGGTCCACCCTTCAACAGACCCCGCTGCCCCTTTCGCGAAAACGACCGACGCATCATTGGCCGATACCGTTGCAATCCCGGTGAGTAGATCACCCACGCGCACCTGGCTTCCAGCGTTCAGCCACATGGTCGAGCCTTGCCCGTTCCACTCTTTCCAGGTTTCCGGGCTGACCGTCATCATCTGGTCCGGTACGATTGTGCCTTCTTGCATCAGCTCAAAGGCGACAAAGGTCGTCATTGCTTTGGTGATTGATGCGGGAACAAAGCGGCGATCAGCGTTGCGTTCAAACAGCACCTGTCCGCTGCTGATATCGACCAGCAGCGCAATGGGAACTTCGCTCTCAGAAACCGGAACGGTTTCAGTGATATCGATGTCGATTGTTTTTGCGCATGCTGGAGCGGCAAACGTTACCGCTGCGCATAGCGCGACCGTTGATTGTCTCCATTGATTAAGCACACTCACCACATAACCATCACCAGCAACGATGGCGAGGCGCAAGCGGTGGTTAGTTCACGATTTCGTCAGCCAGAAGGCCGACGCTCATGGCGTAATAGTTCGAGCAATTGTATTCGAGGATTACGCGGTAATTGCCTGTCAACAACCATGCAGGACGGCCCGGCCCATCAGGCTGGAACAGGGATGTCATCGTATCGTCGGGCAAAGGCCGCTGCGGCTGCACGCCTAGTGCGCGCCACTCGCGGACGGTTTTCCAGACACTGTGCCGCTCATGCACGCGAGAGCAAACCGGAGACACCAGCTTGGTTTTGTAGGCATCCACGTTGAAGCCACTGGGGATGGAGGCTCGCACTCCCCAAGGTTGTCCGGTGCGCCACCCGGCATCACGGAAGTAGTTTGCTATCGAAGCGAAAGTGTCTGCCCGGTTGGTGAAGATGTTTGCGCGCCCATCGCCGTCGCCATCCGTGGCGAGCCTCAAATAGACTGACGGCAGAAACTGGGGATTTCCGAATGCACCCGCATAGCTCCCGACCAGTTGCTGACGTGAATACCCACGATCTGCAACCTTAAGCAAAGCAATGAATTCACCCGCAAACAGCTCACGACGGCGCCCTTCCCATGCGAGGGTCGCGAGGCTCCGCGACAGATCAAAGCTACCGCGAATTCTGCCATAGCTCGTCTCGTGCCCAAATATCGCAACGATAATGGACGAAGGAACACCGAAGTTTCGTTCGGCAGACAGCAGTTGAGAGCGATAATTGCGATACACGTTCCTGCCGCCGGCAATGCGGGTCGGATTTACGTGTTTGGAGATGTAGGGGGCCATAGCCGGATAGCCGCGCCGGGTCGGGCGGCCAGGTTGTCCTCTATCAAGGCGGATCACCCGATCATTCGGCGTAAGACCAGCAGTCATCCGGCGGATGGTGGCCTCGCTTACCCCTTCAGAACGGGCCCGCGCCTTGAGTAGCTCAAGATAGGCATCGAAAGCGATGCCATCGCGGGCGCTATACTGCTGAGCTTGTGCGGGCGAGGGAGCCGCCACCGCTGCGGCGAAGATGGCGAATACGGCAAAGAGTGCTGGGAGTGGGGATCTGAAAGTCATCGGTGGACCCTCTCACAGGCAATATGAATTGCCAATTATCGACGCGTACTTATTCGACAGATGAATCCATGTCCGTGCTAATCAGCGTTGATCGCGAATTGGCGGAGATACTCATAATCCACACGGCATTGATCGGCGACTTTGCGATAGTCGCCTTCGAGCGACGGCAACGGTCCTGGGGCAGGCGCAAATCCGGTTGAGACGTTCACCTTGTCGTACCAATGCTCGCCCCACACGCCGTCATCCGGATGTGGACCCTGCTTCCAAGAGAGCATTTCCGGATCCCATTCAATATCGAGCGCGTCGCAAAGCTGGCTGAGCACATTTTTTGGATTGCGGAGGATCACATCGGTGTCGACGACGGGAGGCTTCTTGCCGCCCAATGATGCGGCGACATCAAAATATTCGCGCAATTGCGCAAAGCCGAGCATTTCCGCCCTCCGCAACTCATTCTTCGCACGATAGCTTGCCACCACTCTCTCAGGCGCACGGATCAGGAACGCGTGGCGATGGTTCGGCATGTCTTTGATCGTTATGCCGCCAATCATGTGATGCGGCATATGCTTCTGGTACCAAAGTGGCTTGTCTTTGGGCGTTTGCCCCGATTGGGTTGCGAGCACGCTATGCCAGTCGCAGTCCATCGCCGCTATGGTCTCAGCTGCCATGGGATGGGGTTCGCCGCTCGCTTTCAAGAATGCGCCGTAGAAAGGCTCATCGCTGACCGCACAATCGGATCGCGATCCGAAGCTGCGCATCATCGCGGTCGAGATATTCCGGGGCCCTGACCACATGGCGATACGGGCGGGCAAGGTCATCAAGCGCAATCCCTGTCCATCAATTCGCGATATAGATTCTGCAGTCGCTGCACCATCGCTCCCCTGCCCTGGGTCAGGTTTCGGCCATCAATTTCGGTGACAGGCACAACTCCAGCAAATGTCCCGGTCACGAACGCTTCATCTGCGCCATAGACATCTGTGAGCGAGAAATTCTTCTCAAACACAGGTATTCCATTCTCGCGGCAAACCTGGATTACGTTGGAACGCGTGATCCCTCCGAGGCAATAATCTCCAGTTGAGGTCCACACTTCCCCCTTGCGAACGATGAAGAAATGCGTGGAGTTACAGGTCGCAACAAAGCCATGAGGATCCAGCATCAGCGCTTCATCGGCACCAGCTTGGGTCGCCTGAATACACGCTGTGATGCAGTTCAGCTTCGAATGGGAATTGAGCTTCTGATCCTGCACAGCGGGATCACCGCGCCGCACATGGACGGTAAACAGCCTGATGCCCGTCTCAATTGTTGAGGGAAGCGGTGCTTTGAATTCTGGAATGATGACAATCGTCGCGGGCGAGATAACGACGCGTGGATCCTGATAGGGGGTTGATCTAATCCCTCGCGTGACCATCAGGCGAATGTGTACGCCTTCGGCATCGCGCATTGAATTGCTATCAATAGTATCGTCAAGTCGCACTACCAGGTCGGCACGCGAAAGACCGATATCCATCGCAATAGCCTTGGCGCCTTCGAACAAGCGATCCAGATGCGCTTCCAGGAAAGCGACTTTGCCGCGGTGGACACGAAGCCCTTCCCAAACTCCGTCACCCAGCATGAAACCACTGTCGAACACTGAAACGCTAGCCTCAGCTCGCGGAACCATAGCCCCGTTGACGTTGATTAGAATTGCTTCATTTCGCGGATCAGGCGCGAAATCGTGTGTCCCTTGAGCCATAATCGTTTTTTAGTTTGTTGAAGGGTGGTGACAAGCCGCTCCAATGACACTAGCGGTCACACCAAGCG
>JBCBHD010000227.1:0-5045 GCA_038526115.1 Pseudomonadota bacterium
ACCGCAAACTCCATCGGCAGCTCTTTCAGCACATCCTTGGCAAAGCCGTTGACGATCAGCGCCACGGCCTCTTCCTCGTCCAGTCCGCGTTGTTGGGCGTAGAACATTTGCTCGTCGCTGATCTTGGAGGTGGTTGCCTCATGCTCAATCTGCGCGCCGGGGTTCTTGACTTCGATATAAGGCACAGTGTGCGCGCCGCATTCGTCACCGAGCAACAGGCTGTCGCATTGGGTGAAATTGCGCACCCCATCCGCTTTCGGACCCACACGGACCAGCCCACGATACGTGTTATTCGATTTGCCCGCCGAAATACCCTTGGAGATGATCGTCGAGCGCGATCCGCGCCCGTTGTGGATCATCTTGGTTCCGGTATCAGCCTGCTGGAAATTGTTGGTTACCGCGACCGAGTAGAACTCACCGACGCTGTCTTCGCCATTCAGTACACAGGAAGGATACTTCCAGGTCACCGCTGAGCCGGTTTCGACTTGAGTCCAGCTGATCTTCGAGCGGTCACCCTGGCACAGGCCGCGCTTGGTCACGAAATTGTAAATCCCGCCGACACCTTCTGAATTGCCCGGATACCAGTTCTGGACGGTCGAATACTTGATCTCGGCATCTTCCATCGCAACCAGCTCGACCACAGCTGCGTGGAGCTGGTTTTCATCGCGCATCGGCGCCGTACAGCCTTCGAGATAGCTGACGTAGGAGCCCTTTTCGGCGATGATCAGCGTGCGTTCGAACTGGCCCGTGTTCTCCGCATTGATACGGAAATAAGTGCTGAGCTCCATCGGGCAACGCACGCCTTCGGGCACATAGACGAAGGTGCCGTCGGAAAAGACCGCGCAATTGAGCGCCGCGAAATAGTTGTCGCGCTGAGGCACGACTTTGCCGAGCCACTTCTTCACCAGTTCGGGATACTCTTTGATCGCTTCGCTGATCGACAGGAAAATCACGCCCGCCTTCTTCAATTCCTCGCGGAAAGTGGTTGCCACGCTGACGCTATCAAACACGGCATCGACCGCCACCTTGCGCGCGCCTTCGACCCCGGCGAGCACTTCTTGCTCTGCCACGGGAATGCCTAGCTTATCGTAGACCGCCTTGATCTCCGGATCGAGCTCATCGAGCGATTGCAGTTTCGGCTTCTTCTTGGGCGCGGCGTAGTAATACGCGTCCTGATAATCGATCTTGGGATAGCCAACCTTTGCCCAATCCGGCTCTTCCATGTCCTGCCAAAGGCGGAACGCCTTCAGCCGCCAGTCGAGCATCCATTCCGGCTCGTCTTTCTTGGCACTGATGAAGCGCACTGTGTCTTCGTTGAGGCCTTTCTCAGCGAACTCGGTTTCAATATCCGCTGACCAGCCGTGCTCATATTCCGCCGCTGCTGCGGCGGCGCCCTTAGCATCCTGATCGATTTCCGGAGCTTCAAGATCGATATTGTCGCTCATGCGGCTTGGTCTTCCAGTTTGGATGTGGTCGCTGGCGGATTGCGCAGCTGGTCGATTGAGATTCCGGCCAGCGCGCCCCGCAGCGCTTGATTGATGATCGGCCAATGCGGTTTCATGTTGCACCCGGACTCATATTCGCAGTCGCCGTGATCGATGCAGGCGGTCAGCGCAATCGGGCCTTCGACCGCTTCAACAATATCCGCGATTGTGATGGCAGCCGCGGGGCGTCCGAGTTGCAGGCCGCCATGCGCGCCGCGCACGGAACGCAGCAGGCCAGCCGAAGTCAGCTTGGAAACCAATCGCTGTACGGTTGGGACGGGCAATCCCGTCTCCGCTGCGAGCTCAGCCGCGCTCACGCGCCCGTCACCGCAGTGATCGGCGGCCTGACGCATGGTGATGACAGCGTAATCTGCGAGATTGGAAAGGCGCATACGACTCGAAGCTAATTCGGACAAAATTGTTCCGAATTGGAAATATGACTGAATCACTCGGAATTCAACGAAAGACCGCTTGTTGCGAGTCGTTAGCGACTATGAGTCGGTCTGGCCGTCAAAAAGAACTTCAGCTGTCTTGCCATGGCCAGCCGGGTCTAGCCCCTCCTGGGTAAGCGAAGGGAGTGCCAGATCTGCCGGGGTTCGACCGGTAAACCGACGAATGTCCCGAATCATATGCGCCTGATCGAAATAGGCCGTGATCACCTCATCGCGGAGGGACTGCGGGAGACCGGGATTGGACAACAGCATTGCCGCCCGCACAGCGCGGTGCCGCATCAGCACTTGCGTTGGAGAGGCCCCGAAAAACCGTCGGCACAAGCGCTGGACCTGTCGTGGCGACAATGGGAAGCTTGCGTAAAGGTCTTCGATTGCCGGATTGAGCGCGCTACCTAGCCACTCGGTCACTGTCCAAACGAAATCACGATAGCGCGGCTTGATGGAATGCGGTGCACTGCGCAATACCGATTCAAGAAACTTGATTACGCTCTCAGGACCGGAATGCGAGCGCTCAATTTCCCGCAATTGCTGCGGCATCATGAATGTGTCCGGTGCGACGTGGCAATCGTGGACTTTGTCAGCTGACAGTCCTGTCAGCGCAAACCAGCCAAGCGGCGTCAGCGAAGCGCCCACAGCCCGGCAAGGACCAGCGACACGAATTCGCCCTGCACTCAATTGAGGCGCTTTCAGCAAAAGCCCACCTTGTCTCGCAATGCGTCCGCGAGAAAACTCCATCTCGAGAGATCCTTCGGAAACAAGCGCAAGCTGTGCCGAATAGGCGGGCATAGGTTCGTCAATCTCACCAAGTCCGATCTCGGCGACATAGAATGTGTGCACAATCTCGGCCAGATCGGTTGGGGGAGCGATCCATTCGAAAGCGACAGAGGCCTTAAACGCGGGATTGACGCTATCCAATGGAGCGAAATCCCTTGAGCCGGTCTAGGTTCTGCACATATGTCAGACGCTTAAACATACGATCGTCCAGACCCTTGATTTGTGTCGGGGTAAAACCACAAAACCGGCGGAACTCCCGGATCATGTGCGACTGGTCGTGAAAAGCGTCTGCGATCTCCGCTTCACCTTCGTCGGTAAGGTCGGGTTGAGCGAGCAGGTTTGCGGCGCGGATCGCACGGAATTTTCGGGCGAGACCCTTCGGGGTGAAGCCGAAATAGCGTCCTACCAGTCGCTCGATCTGGCGACGCGAATAGTCGGTGTCTTCGAACAGTTCTTCGATCGGCGGATTGAGCGAGATGCTTAGCCACCCGAACACTCGATCGATCACCGCCTCATGCGCTTCGGGTAGGGCTTGGAGCCGCGCCCCGATCCATTTCGCCAGCTCGTGGCACGCTTGTTCGCCGGCGAGAACTCCCGATTGGCAGCGGGAAACAATGTCATCAGACATCTGGTTCACCTCTTCGCCCAGCCAATCACTCGCGGCCAATAGCCGGTTTCCGTATTTGTCCAATGGCGCCTGGGTCAGTGCCGCCCAGCCATAGGGTGAAAGCGAGGCGCCAATATTGCGATACGGGCCTTGCATTTTGTAGGGCGTCGCCACCTCGAAGGCGTTAAAAAGCATTGGCCTGCCATCGACCCAATCCTTGCGATCGCCAAACTGAACATACCCCCGCCCGCTCACAGCGAGGAACAGCTGACCCATGGCGCCCAGGTGCCGTCCCTGAACCACTTCCTCGTTCCACTGAATGTCGAAAGTCGTCAGAATGTACTTCTCCAACCCTTCGGGCGGGTCGAAATAATCAAGGTGGAACTGCGGATTACGATGAGTTGAAGGCATAGAAAATGTCTGCGAGCCATTACCCAATAGTTCGAAACCCGTCTAATCGATCGAGGTTTTTGAGCCGTAGCAATTGCTGGAACATGGGATCGTCATTCCCGCCAAGCCTGGTCGGAGTGTAGCCGCAATACCGGCGGATTTCCCGGATCATATGCGATTGATCGGCAAAGGCTTCTGCAATTTCGGCTTCGCCTTCATCTGTCAGGTTTGGCTGCGCCAGTAGATTTGCCGCCCGAACCGCTCGGAATTTTCGCGAGAGAGCACGAGGCGTAAAGCCAAAGTATCGCAAGACGAGGCGTTCGATCTGCCTGCGAGAGTATGGCAGACCTTCGAATAGTCCCTCAACAGGTGGATTAAGCGAAGTGCCAAGCCACTCCACCGTTCTGGCAATCACTATTTCATGGGAATCGGGAATTGCTCGCAAACGCGGTCGGATCCATTCTGCGATTTCAAGACAGGCTTCGAAACCGGAGATTTCCTCATTCAGGCAGCGCTGGATCAGACTATCTGAAAGTCTGTTGATCTCATCTCCAAGAAGCTCTTCCGCTTCCATGAAGCGATTGCCATATTCGTTCAGCGGCGCCTGTGTCAGGGCCGCCCACCCATAAGGTGAGAACGAAACACCAAAGCATCGCCATGGGCCATACGTCCGATATGGCACAGCGACCTCAAAAGCATTGAAGAGAATGGGGCCAACTTCCACCTTGTCTTCACGATTGCCGAATTGTGCAGAACCATGTCCCGCGGCAAGAACAAAAAGCTGTCCGGTCGTTCCCGGGTGGAGATCATCGACAATATCTGCTTCACGCTGCAGATCGAACATTGTCAGAATGTACTTTTCCAGTCCTTCGGGCGGATCCCAATACGTAAGATCGAAGTGCTCGTTGCTAGCGTCATCGCTAGCAGGCTCCGTGGTGCGGTTTTCCTCTGCGCCCCGAAGATGGGGCGGCTGAATGCTCGGATCGGGCGAGCTAGATTTATCCGAACGCGTCATGCCGATTCGTACGGAGCGGAGCCGACCTTATCGCCATTACGTGGGAGATTTGCAGAATAGTCTGGGGATCTACGCAGCATCAGAAATGAAGGGGTCGGCATAGCGGCCTGGAGCGACCCTCCGCTACACCGACCCACACGCACCAAAAATCGGGCCAAAGGCTTCGATTTCGGATACTGGAGGGTTCGGTATTACGGTGCAGCCTACAGGCCTCATTGTACCTCAGCGACATTCAACTGATTAAGTAGTTACACAGAGACATCGCTCAGTACAATTCTCTGCACTAACCAATTTTCATTTCAACGATCCAGCGCTCCACGTTT
>JBCBHD010000228.1:0-5037 GCA_038526115.1 Pseudomonadota bacterium
GACCTGGTCGAGCGATGCGACATTGATACCCCATTCGCGCATAAATTTGATGAGGTCCGTTCCCGATGGACGCGGCTTGTCGAGCGGAAAGAAGGCTCCGATTTCACCAGCATTGCCAAAGCGCCCGCGATAGGCGCGTCCATCAAGGACAAGCCCGGCACCGATCCCGTAATTGATGAGCAATGTTATGAGGGATTGGGGTGCCGCATTGGCGCGATAATACTCTGCAATAGCCGCAGCAGTCGCGTCGTTTTCTACCCAGCATTGATGGCCCAGTTCGGCGGAGAAAAGGGATTGCAGGTTCTCCGCGCGCCAGGTTGAGTGTTCTTCCACGGTGCGCACATGAGCGTGATCGGCAAAGAAGAAGCCGGGCACGGCAAATCCTACGCCAAGGATTCGGTCAGGATCGATCAGCCGTGCCTTTCGACAGATCCGATCGATGCTGGCACGCACGATTGCGACGATGCTTTCGGGGCCATTGCTTGACGCGGGCGCGAGTTCCTCGTCGATCACCTCACCCGCGAAGTCGATCGCAACAATCCGCAGGCGTCCCGGGATCATCCCAACCCCAAAGCTCAACGTGCCAGATGGATCGAGCATCAGCGGAAGCGCCGGCTGGCCTCGCCCACCCTTGATCCGCTCTCCTTCTTTCACAAGTCCGGCGAGCACGAGATCGCGAGTAACCTGCGTTATGGGCCCGGAGCCAAGGTCTGCCAATCGCGCCAGCTGTGCGCGTGTCACCGGCTGATACTGCCGGATCAGCATGGCGATCCGACGATGGGAGTCGTTGAGTTTGAGAGGAAAAGGCATGCAAGGGAAAATGCGCTATGACAAAATAAACTTCAAGGTATACTTTATTGCCTATAACGCCGGTACTCTCAACGACGACACGAGGGCGTCACAACAAGTGACAATTACTGAAGCCAGGGACGCAAAATGTGCAACCCGATCGGTTCCGAGAAACAGATTTGACCCGCCAACACCCATCGCTTCTAGCAAGCATCGGCTATTCCTCAGGCAATTTCGGCAAGAACCTAATGGCCGGTTCGATGGATATCCTGTTCCTGTTTCTTGCCACTGAACTGCTCGGGCTTTCGCCGTTTGTGGCGGGGGCAACCCTCCTTTGCTCCATGGTCCTTGATGCCGTTCTGGATCCGTTGGTCGGCGTCATTCTGGATCGTGCGAAAGGAATACTCGGACGACCGGTATCGCTTCTCCTGATCGGTGCTCCGTTAACTGGAGTTACTTTCTCCGCGGTGTTTCATCTCCCCATTCTTGAGGTTAACACTCCGTGGCTGGTGGCGGTTGCACTGCTCGCGTTTCGTACCGCCTATTCCATCATAGACCTCCCGCATAATATTCTACTCACTACGGCAATTCCAGCAGGCGAAGAGCGCGCTCGGGTCGCCACCTATCGGTTTGTCTTCAGTACCCTTGCGACACTCGTTCTCGCGTTGGCGCTCAAACCTATGGTCGAGAACGGGCGGTCGGGCAGTCAGTTGTCAGGTGACACGCTGGCAACCCTTTCTATCGGCATGGGGTTGGCGGCAGTGTTTGTGGTAAGTGTTTCCGGCCTATCCGTTGCGAGATCCGGGAGTTCCTCGATCAAGCCGCAGTCCGGCCAGCCTTACAAATTAAGGCAAGCAATCAGAGCCATACTTGGTTCGGCGCAATGCACGAGAGTAATCGCGGCAGGCGCGCTTTGCGCCTTCGGTCTGCCGCTATTCTCCAAGTCGCTGCTGTTCGTGGCGGATCGCGTTTTCGGAGATGTCGGCGACGCATCGAATTTGCTCATGGCAATGGTAGCGGGGCAATTTATCGGACTTGTCGGATGGATTGCACTCACAAAGCGCTATTCAACAGCGATCCTGCTTCGCAGCGCCTACTGGCTTGCAGGAGGTGCTTTACTCATCGCAGGGCTGGCGGCTGCCTGGAGCTATCCGGCAATGATAGCGGCAACAGTTCTGGTCGGCATCGGTGCAGCGGGGTCATACGCGCTCATCTGGGCGCTGTTGAGCGATGCAGTCGATCACTTGCAAGAGGAAACAGAAATGGCAGCGGGCGGAACTGTCTTCGGCATCGCTGTCTTATTACAAAAGGCAAGCATCGGAATGTCTGGCTTGTTTTTGGGAGCGGGTCTGCAATTGGCTGATGCGATCGATTTCCTCGACACCGCGAGCGTCGTGGTTTTTTGCAGCGCGTTTTTTCCAGCGGCGGCGCTGGCCGGTGGGGCAATCTTGCTCCATCGCGAAGAGACTACGACCAACTCTGTGCTCACCACGGCAAGCAATTGAGCAAAGGGCCGAATACCGTTTGCAGTGAAGCTTATCAGCGACCGAACCTGGGTCGTTTGCTGAACTTCCGCTTTTGAACCCGTTGCCCCAGCTATCGGTCTCTTAGCTGACGGGCTTAGAAGACAGCCTGTCCGCTAAGAGTATAATCGATCCAGCGACATCATCTTTTCCACGGCCGCGCCGACAGCTTCCGCTGCCTCGAGTATGTGTCCATCATCCAGATGCGCATAGCGCGAGGTTGATTGGATGTGACGGTGCCCGAGTAGCTTGCCGATCATCGGCAGCGCTTCCTTGTTCATCGCTGCGTGACTGGCGAAGTTGTGCCTCAGATCATGCAGGCGCACGCCAGAGATATCCGCCTGAGCCTGCATCAACCGCCATTGCGCGTTATAGTCCGTGATCGGCTTTCCCGTACGCGGGTTCCAGAACACCCAGTCGACACCTTCGTGACGTGGCAGCTTCTGAAGAAGCCCCTGCGCCTCGGCTCCAAGCCACGCCGTTCGGGGCCCGGTCTTTGCGTGGCGCAGCTTGATGCGTCGCCCTTTGATGTCGCCCCAATGGAGCCCGAGGATCTCGCCTCGCCTGCAACCGGTCAAGAGCAGCAAAGTGGTTGCCGAGGCAGTCAGGCGCTGGATGACATCTTCCGATTGTCGCCATGTGGCTAGGACAGCGCCAAGCCGTTGCAGTTCTTTGGTCGTCAAGTAACGCTCGAACCGCTTCGGCTTGTTCCTGCGGACCGCGCGGCACGGATTGGTGTGATCGAGCCGGTAGCCCCAGTCCTCCGCCTTGTTGAGCATCAGGTTGAGCATGGTGAGCACCATATTGGCGGCCCCGGGCGGCGCGTTGTCATTCAGCCGCGCAAACCACTCGGTGACATGGTTCTCATCAATCTCGTCGATCCCAAGACCGGGGAAACAGCCATCGAGATAGGTCCGGCGATAGTACGTGTTGACCGACAGGGTTTTGGCCGCCCAACGACCCGACCACTTCTCCCAGAACTCTTCGACAAAGTCCTGAAACAGGGGTGCGCCCTTAACGCGCTGTTTGGTGGAAGTCGGATCACCGCCCACGCGGGCATGAGCCAGGACCAACCGCGCTACCTTTGCCGCCTGAGCTTTGGTCAGAACAGCGGCGGAACCGATCGTCACAGTGCGGTTTCTCCCACCCATCCGCGCCTGAACGATATAGACTGACCGGCCATTGGGGTAATGGCGCAAGCCGAACCCCGGCTCGATGCCGAGCCATTCGGTCATGCGCTGGCGCCCTTTCAGACGACGCCGCTCCTTTGGATCGAACCCGATGTCGGCGAGCGCGTCGTCGACCACCTCATTCAGAGTGCGCGCGTTCATCGGCTTACTCCAATCGCTTGCGCCAGCGAGCCAGAGACGCGTTGGGCCGCATCGGCGATGTGATCGTCAGCAAGATGCGCATAGCGCGCGGTCGTCTCGGGAAGCACGTGGCCGAGCAATGCTCCAATCGTTGCCAGCGGCACGTTCTCAGCAATCGCAACCGAGGCAAAGCTGTGGCGCAGGTCATGAATACGAACGTCGGGCGAGGCGCATTGTCTGCGAAAATTGACCCACCAGCGCTCCACAGTAATGGGGTTCGTGAGCGTCGCGTTCGGAAAGACGAACGGGCAGCCCTGGAGGCGCTTGACGCTCTTCAAGACCGCAATCGCTTGACAGTTGAGATAGATCGCCTTGGGCCCCGTCTTGCTGTCGGGCAGCATGAGGCGCGGCGGCTTGACCCAGCCCCATTGTAGATCGCGGATTTCAGAAACTCGCGCACCGGTAAAAAGCAGAAGCCGGATGATCGCCACTTGCGCCGGGAACTCCGCTTCCGCTTCGGCCAGTTCGCGCCCCAAGCGCCGGAATTCATTTGACGTCAGATACCGTTCAAGGAGCCGGGTCTTGTAGCGAGGAATGCCGCGACACGGATTGGACCCCTTCGGTGTGATCTTGAGCGCTTCAGCGTACTGGAACAACGACGAGAGAACTGGCACGGAACGGTTGAACTTGGATGCATCTGCTCCCGCGCATCCATCGCGCCAGCGAACGATATCCTCGCGCGTGACCGATGCCACGCGGCACGGCCCGAACTCAGGCCTGAGCATACTTGTCCAAGCGTGCCAATTGCGCCCCACCGTCGATGGCTTCCACCCGCGTGCAATGTCGGTCCAATAGGTATCGACAAACTCGGCGAAGGTCGGCGATCGGGCGGGTCTGCGCTGACGGGGAAGACCGTCGAGCGCAGCTTCAACAAGCACCTGCTTGGCCTGCTTGCGCGCGGTTGCGGCATCGAGTTCGCTTACACTGCCAAGCATGACCCGGCGGCTTCTTCCACGGCGTCTTGGTCGCACAAACCAGAAGGCTTTACCGTTTGATCGGACGCGGATACCGAAGCCGGGAAGCTTGGTGTCGTGGATCGCATACTCATCCCCTGTGGGCGGTAATTTGCGGCGCACAAAATTGCCGTTCAAATGCGCTCTAAGAGCCTTGCGCTTTTGTTGTTGAACCATGGTGCCATTCCCTTCTCACAGGGTGCTGTCCAACCGCTCGAAGGTGAGCGATTTTCGGGACAGGCGTGGCAAACACGAGGCCTAAAACCGAAAGTGGCGACACGGTGATTCGGATCAACGAAGCCATTTTCTTTCAATGCCTTAAGCCTCAAAAAGCGCGGGGAACCCGCGTTCGGTGTGCTAGGCAGGGACTTGGCGGCCTGTGCTTGAACTGGGATTATGGGT
>JBCBHD010000229.1:0-5034 GCA_038526115.1 Pseudomonadota bacterium
TCTGCAAAAGGCGTGCCTGCAAATGGGTTGCTGTTGACTTCTACCCGCTGACGCGTGGCGATGTTCACCACCGCAGGCTGAAGCTGTTGAGTGAGATCAGCAAAACTCTCCGGTGCGCCAGCAGCCGGCACAACCCGGCTCATGACCGAATCGTCGTTTTGAGCAACTTGCGCGCCCGCCGGTTGACCGGTGATCAGCGAAACAGCTGCGCCTCCGACCAGAAGCGCGCTTGTCAGTCCATAAACATACCGCACGTTGTTCACGTCCTCTTGTTCCTTATTCTATGCCCGAACGCACACACTGTGGCGCTCGTTCCTGTGTCAGCCCAATGGCAATTACGATCCTATCATGCGCCGAGACGCACTGAACGGCAATTGAACGCGCCCTTGAGCGTCACACCGCTTGCCGGACTGTATCAGTCGTTCGTCGGCAAGCGGCGTTTGATTACAGCACTGGATCGAAATGATCAGCGCTGACCGCGGAACTGGCGGAAATACTCGTTGTCTTCCGAAAGCACCATCGCGCTTTCGCCGTCACCCTGAAGGAAGGTCTGACGATAGCTCTGCATACCGCGATAGAAATCATAGAATTCCGGATCCTTGCCATAGGCATCGGCATAAATCCGGGCCGCTTCGGCTTGCGCTTCGGCTCGGATGATCTGAGCATCTCGCTGGCCGGCTGCGCGGATCGTGGCGGCTTCTTCTTCACGGTCCGTTTCCATCCGGGTGAAGGCAGCGTCGAGAGGACGGCCTTCCGGAAGGTCGGCGGCCTTGATGCGAACATCCAGAACCTGCACGCCATATTGCCGGGCCTGCGCATCGAATGTCCGCGTGATATTCGTCATCGCGGTGCCGCGTTCAGCGTTGATAAGCGATGCGAACGGCCGACGACCCAATTCCTGACGGAGGACCGAAGTAAGGATGGGGAGCAGCTGCGTTTCCAGCTGTTCTTCCGTCCCGGCGCTTTCGACCATCTGCACCGGATCGATAATCCGATACCGTGCATAGGCATCCACTTGCAGACGCTGCTGATCGTTAGACAGAACCTGAGTGCGCTCCATATCGAGATCGAGCACGCGGCGATCCACCATCTGCACCTGTTCGACGAACGGGATGCGCGGCGCAATTCCGGCGCCGGTTTGGCCGTAGGGTACATCCGGCTTGAACTGGTTGATCGTGCGAACCGGTTCACCCGTTCGGACCACCACGGCCTGATGGGTTTCAGGTACGATGATCAGACTGCTGAGAAGTGCCACAATCAACAGGCCGACTGCGATGATGGGAAGGCGATATGACTGCCAGAAAGTGTCCATGATTACTGTCCTCCCTGCGCAGGAGCGGGTGTAGGAGTTGGGGTCTGATCGCGCCGACGCTGCAACTCGTTGAGCGGCAGGTATGGCTGCACTCCATCAGAACCAATGATCGTCTTGTCGGTCTTCGACAGCACGCTTTCCATTGTCTCGTAGTAAAGACGACGGCGCGTCACTTCGGGGGCAAGGCGATATTGCTCATAGATGTTGTTGAATTCGGCTGCGTCACCCTGTGCGCGGGCGAGCAATTGTTCGGCCACTGCACGAGCGCGGTTCATCGCCGCATCGGCATCTTGCTGAGCCGATGATACGTCCTTGAACGCTTCTTCAACGCGGCTGGGCGGGTCAGTCTTGTTAATCTCGATACCCTGAACGGCGATCCCGGATTTGTAGGCATCAAGCCGCGCTTGCATTCTCTCACGCACATCCTGTTCGATTTCCGCACGGCCCGCACCAGTCAGGACCGTATCAAGCTCTTGCTTGGCGACAGCGGCACGCATGGCCGATTCACCGACTTCCAGCAGCGTGTCACGCGGATCTTCAAGCTGATACTTGTAAAGCGACAGGTTCGAGATGTTCCAGCGAATGAGGTAGGACAGATCAACAAGGTTTTGATCGCCCGTCAGGATCAGTTTTTCTGCGTTCCCATCCGGAACAGTTTCCGACCGGATCTGGCTGACATTCTCGACTTCGACCTGCTGGATCGGCCAAGGAGCCGTCCAGTTGGTGCCGGGATCGAGCGTGTCGGCAAATTGGCCGCCAAACCACGTGACAATGCCCTGTTCACGGGGCTGTACGAAGTGGACACTGGTCGCGACTGCCCAGATTGCGAGAACGGCAACCACAATAACAGGTGCCCAGCTCTTGCCTCCGGGGCGTTCTGGAATGCGGAAGTTGCTGCCTCCACCGCCGCCACGGCGTGGGCCTTCGGGACCACGGTTCTTGAAGATGTCTTCAATACTGGCTGAACGGCGCTTCCCGTCATCGGAGCCGCCGCCACCGCCGGGTAGCCATGGATTCCGTGGGCCACCGCTGCCGGGATCACGATCGCCGCTTTCGGGCGTATCGGAGTCGCCTTTGCCGCCGCCCCAGGGATTTTTCTTACCAGCCATGGCTAGGCCTCTTCCAGCCCAACCAAAACGCTCTCTCAAACCATCCAAAATCTGCATACAACCCTTATAGGTATGCGAATTGGCGAAAAACAGGGGTTGAGCGTGCGATTTTGATGCTAGAGGCCCTTCGCTATGACTGAGGGGCCAGAAATCACGCCTGATGAAGCGCAATTACGCGCAGCGCTGCCATCGGAAATCGTTGGACGGGTCAAGTCCGCCCGAATGGTGGCCGGCCGTGCTGTGGTGGTTGCCGAAGCGGGTGATCTGCCAGCGAAGGCTCGCGAACAACTCGAGGCAGACATCACCGCAGCGCTTTCTGGGCTCGAAGGTATCGCTGAAGTGCGGGTCGCGCTGATGGCAGATCGGGTCCGACGTCAGATAATCGCAGTCGGATCGGGCAAGGGCGGAGTCGGCAAATCCACTCTGACAACAAACCTCGCTGTCGCTTTGGCAAAGATGGGCCGCAAGGTCGGGGTGATTGACGCTGATATATACGGCCCTTCACAGCCGCGCTTGTTGGCCAATGAAAAAGACCGCCCGATTGCCGAAAATGAACAGCTTATTCCGATCGAAAGTCCGCATGGGGTGAAGTTTCTGTCGATGGGCAGTCTCGTCAATCCGGGCAAGGCGCTGGCTTGGCGCGGACCAATGGCAGGCAGCGCGCTAGGTCAATTGGTCGATGCGCGCTGGAATGATACCGACCTGTTGCTGATCGATTTGCCGCCGGGGACTGGCGATGTGCAATTGTCGATGATGCAAAAGCACAAACCTGATGGCGCATTGCTGGTGTCAACGCCGCAGGATATCGCACTGCTCGATGCAGCGCGGGCGGGTCAATTGTTCGAACAGGGCGACATTCCGATCATCGGACTGGTTGAAAATATGGCGGGCTATGCCTGTCCGCATTGCGGCGAAATGAGCGATCCGTTTGGCCATGGCGGGGTGGAGAAATTCGCATCCGCGCTGGAAATGCCCTTTCTGGGGCGTATCCCCTTAAGCCTCGATATTCGCCAGAAGAGCGATGCAGGAACACCGCCAGCGCTTGGAGATGACGACACAGCGAAGGCCTTCACTTCTATCGCCGAGCAACTGCATGGCTGGCTTCAGGCCAAGGCTTCTTAAATCATGCAGGTTTCACGGCGTGGTCTGGTGGCCGGAGCGGCTCTTGGTGGAGGGCTCATCGTTGCATGGTGGCTGCTGCCGCGCAGCTATCCCAACCCCTTGGAGCCTGCTGAAGGTGAGCATGCTTTCGATGCCTGGCTGAAAATTGCCGAAGATGGCGTGGTCACAGTGGCTGTGCCTCAGCTTGAGATGGGTCAGGGTATTTCGACTCTTCTGCCGCAGATCATTGCGCAAGAATTGGGTGCGGACTGGCGACAGATTGCGGTCGAGCCCGGTGCGGTTTCTGGGGCCTACCCCAACATTCCGCTGGCTGAGCGGTGGTCGCATCTGTGGGATCCGCTCACCTCTGACCTTTCCGAGGCAAGCGATGAGTTTCTGGCGGAACGTTTTGCCAGCAATTCACGCTTTACGGCAACGGCTGACGGTACATCTCTCGCTGCGTATGAAATGCCCTGCCGCCGCGCTGCGGCGGCTGCCCGGGCGATGCTGGCGCAAGAGGCCGCATCGCTTTGGGATGTCCAGTGGGAACAGTGTGTCGTGTCCCGCGGGCTCGTGTCTTATGGGGAGAAACGCGCGACTTTTGGCGAGCTGGCAGCGGGCGCAGCAATTCAATCGCCTCCTGACCCCCCGCCCTTGCGCCCGGAAGTTCTCGATCAGGACGAGACCGGGTCGATCGACAACTCAGATATCGCGTATCCAAGGATCGACTTGCCTTCAAAAGTCGATGGCACATTCCAGTTTGCCGGTGATGTCCGCCTGCCGGGGCTGGTCTATGCCTCCATCCGGCATGGGCCGATTGACGGTTCGGAATTGACCGAATTCGATGCCGCAGAAGCCGCAGGGATCGCTGGCGTGGTTGGCGCGGTAAAGGGCAAAAGGTGGCTTGCTGTTGCGGCAAACACCTGGTGGGATGCCAATCGTGCGCTCGATGCCATGAACCCGCAGTTCAAAACGAGCTTCCCGGTAAACGGCGATGATATCTCCGGGCGTTTGGACACTATGGTAGAGGGTGGTCCGTCTTTTCGGATTGCTGAAACCGGGTTCGGTGAAGAGGCGATGACCCGCGTGGATTTTGCGCGGCGATATGAAGTCGAGCCAGCCATGGCTGCGCCCCTCGAAACGGCGACAGCGACGGCGCGACTGCGCGATGGACGGCTGGAGCTTTGGATGGCGAGCCAGGCACCTGAACAGGCACGCAGTGCCGCCGCGAAGGCGATCGGTCTGAGCCCGGAAGATGTGGCGTTGTATCCGATCCCAGCTGGCGGAAGCTTTGATGCGAGGCTGGAGCATGATCATGCCATCGAAATCGCTCTGATAGCTCGCGAGCTGGGCAAGCCAGTGCAGCTGAGCTGGCCGCGTCGCGATGAGATCCTTCGGGCTCGCCCACGCCCGCCCGCCTATATGCTGTTAGGGGCCCAATTGACGCAGGGCGGTTCTGGCTTGATCGTGCTGGAAGGGCAGGCTAAGCGCACGCGCATCGCATCGATCAAG
>JBCBHD010000230.1:0-5016 GCA_038526115.1 Pseudomonadota bacterium
ATGCAAACAGTGGCAACACCCTGTTGCGGGCCGACAACGTGCTCCATGGCTTGCACGAATTGGTCCGCCAGACGGCCATGGGTGACCAGGATCAATCCAATCATGTTTGAAATACGGTCCGTTAGCTCAGTTAGCGCGACGAAATGCGATGCTCTCCGGGGCCGTTGGCGCCATCAGCGCCGTCCACGTTCGAGTTCATCGGCAGCGCGCGAACCCAGATTGCGATGTCGGACAGTGGGCGAAAATCCAGCCTCGCGCAAGCCTTGGGCCATCCGTTCCGCTGTGAACACCGATCTGTGTCTCCCTCCGGTACAACCAAAAGCGATGTGAACGTAGGATTTGCCCTGTGACTGATAGAGAGGAAGCACGGTTAGCAAAAGGTCGCGAATGCGCTCAAAGGCAGGAGCGAAACCCGGATCGCGCAAGATGTGTTCGGCAACGGGTGCATCCTGGCCGGTTTGCTCCCGTAAGCCGTCTACCCAGTGGGGGTTATCGAGAAAGCGCATGTCGAAAACGAGATCGGCGAGTGGCGGCATTCCGCGCGCGAAGCCGAAGCTTGAGACGGTCAGAGTCATCGCTTGGGCATTCGTTTCCCCAAACTGATCACGTACATGACCTTGCAGTTCGTTTGACGAAAGGTCGCTCGTATCGACAACGATATCGGCCCAACGCCGCAACGGTTCGAGCAATTCTCGCTCCGCAGCGATGCCTTCGCGCAGCGGACGATCGTGCGCCATCGGGTGGCGGCGGCGGGTCTCGTTGTATCGTCTTTCCAGTTCACCGCCTGCGCAATCGATGAACATGAATGTGACCGCGATGTCCTCACGCGTGGCCAGCTCCTTCACCAGTTCGATGATCTGGTGTGGGACGAAACCGCGTGTACGCGAATCGAACCCGATCGCGAGTTTGCCCTGTTGACCATCCGGTGTGCCGAGCAGCCTTTTGAGTAGCCTCACAGGGAAATTGTCGATCGTTTCCCATCCCAGGTCTTCCAGCACATCGAGGGCAGTTGACTTGCCTGCACCAGAAAGGCCCGTGACCAAAAGGACGCGCTGTGTGGTGTCGGATGACTGAGCGGAAGACGAATCCATGTGTTCTTTCTCGCGTCACATGGCGGGGAAGGAAAGTGGAATTTTCGGCGTTTGCACCAGCGGGTGGGTTATTGGTCGAATGTCAGCCCGTGTTCGCGCAGCGCCCATTCGGCTCTAATGGCAGGAGCAATGGAACCGGGCGTAAAATCCAATTGAGGGATTGGACAGCCAAGGAGGTCACGATGCTGAGTGCTTTGGGGCAGTCGTACGGCGTCGTCTTGCAGCGAGACTATCAGGGCGACAGGCGCTTGATCCGCAGTCGGAACAGTGATGATCCCGACGTTGCGGATTTCTAGCAGACCGGAAATTGTCGGAGGAGGAGAGGCGTGTACCGCATCACCTTGGCGAAGGAGTTTGCACCCATCATCTCCAATAAGGGTCGCTCCACGATCAATCAGTGCCAGCGCCAGGCTCGACTTTCCCGCGCCAGGCGGCCCTTCGATGATTAGAGCGCGCCCACCGATTGCAACAACACTTGATCCCGTAAGCAGTGTCGATCCTTCGGTCATGCCGCGGGAAGACGGAAGCGCAGGCAAGCACCCGGATCCCCGTCCGGTCGGGATTCAGCGGAAAGAGAGCCATCATGGGCTTCGGCAATCGCACGGGCGATAGCAAGGCCGAGTCCCGAGTGGTTGCCGAAGTCTTCTGCATCCGGGCGCAAAGAGTGGAAACGCTGGAACACTTTTTCGCGCGAATCTTCCGGAATGCCTGGCCCGGAATCGCAAACAAGCAAAGTGACGCAGTCGCCATCATTGTCCACGATCACTTCAATCGGCGCTTCTGGGGGCGAGAACGACACAGCGTTGTCGAGCAAGTTTTCGACCACTCGTTCGAGCCGTGCTCCTACACCCATCACATTGGCCGCAAAACCGCGAGTTTTGAGCTCTATGCGATGGTCCTGATTTTCTGCACGATGTTCGCGACTGCCAACAATCGCACGAACCAGATCCGCAACGTCAATCCGCTCCAGCGTGGCCCGAGACATCTCGGCATCGATCCGGCTGGCATCTGAAATCTCGCTGACGAGTCTGTCGATACGGCGTACGTCATGCGTCGCGATCTGCTCAAGCTCCCGTCGCAGGTCAGGATCTTCGACCTTGGGAAGCGATTCAACAGCGCTTCTCAGACTAGCAAGTGGGTTCTTGATCTCGTGAGCCACATCGGCGGCGAAGCTGTCGACTGCGTCGATGCGTTGGCGCAAAGCGGTGGTCATATCGGAAACCGCACGAGCCAACAGGCCAATTTCGTCGCTCCGGTCGGGCAAACGCGGAACTTCGACTTCACGTTCGCGTCCCTGGCGCACTTTGACGGCCGCCCGAGCAAGTTGCCGCAAGGGGGTGACGATCGTGCGCGCCAAATACAAAGAGAGCATTGCCGATGCGAACAGAACAAGCAGAACAGCGGTGACCAGTGTGGTGCGAGCCGCTCGGACTGTTGCCGTGATGTCGACAGCATTGCGAACTGTCAGCAGAGTGGCTCCATTCAGGCCAACAGGCGCTGCAGCGGTGATAACGGGTGTGCCATCTCGCCAATCGTAGAGATTGACCTGACTCAATCTCTCTTCGCGAGCTCGCACAAGTTCCGGCCACGCATCCGCAGTTTCTGCCTCGCGCGGAATATAATCGGTCACCGGTTCAGCGCTTACGATCGTGTCGACAGTGCGGTCTAGCCATCTGGCAAATTGCTGATCCCAAGTGTCGTCGCTGATATCGTCGAATGTGAAAGATGGCTCATCGAGAGCGAAACTGTCGGCCCAAAGCAACCCTTCGGAATCGAACATCCGTATGCGCATGCCTTGCTCTTTTCCGATTTGCACAAGCAGCGCTTCCTGGCGCTCCCGCGTCACCCCGGCGAGAGCTTCGGCAGTGATCTGTGCTTCGATACGAGCCAATTTGAAGCGCTCGTTGATGAGCTGAGTCCGATAGGTATCCAGATAAAATAGGCCACCACCGAGCAAGGCAAGCGGCAGAATGTTCACCACCAAGATGCGGGCCGTAAGCGAGAACCGGCCGACTGGGCTAAGTGTCTCAGGACTGCGAGAAACAACCGGTGGATCATCTTCGGGATGCGCGAGGCGCGGCATTTCAGACATCGTTGAAACTGTAGCCTGCGCCATAGAGCGTATCGATTGCCGCGAACTCCGGGTCGACCACGCGGAATTTTCGGCGCATCCGCTTGATGTGGCTGTCTACGGTGCGATCATCGACGAAGACATCATCGGGATAGGCGGCATCCATCAATTGGTTGCGGCTTTTGATAACGCCTGGGCGAGCGGCCAAAGCTTCCAAGATAAGGAACTCCGTCACGGTCAGGCTTACTGGACGGTCGTTCCACGTCACGTGATGGCGGGCGGGATCCATAAATAGACGGCCCCGATCGATGCTGGGGTGCACTGGCTCAATCTCGCCGGGTTCCGCGCCAAATTCGCGAGTTGGATCGGACCTTCGTAGGATTGCGCGAATGCGAGCAATCAGCAGCCGCAGACTGAATGGCTTCGCGATATAGTCATCTGCGCCAAGCTCCAGACCGGCCTCTTCATCCGCTTCATCATCTTTGCTGGTCAGAAAGATGACCGGCAATGGCGAATGATCACGGACCCGGCGCAGCAATTCCATTCCGTCCATTTTGGGCATCTTGATATCGAACACCGCAAGATCGGGTGGGTTCTCAATCAGTGCCTTCAGCGCGGTTTCGCCGTCGGAATACAGCCGAGTGACAAAGCCCTCTGCCTGGAGTGCGATAGAAACTGTGGTGAGGATATTCCGATCATCATCGACAAGAGCGATCTCCACCGCATCATTGCGGCTCTGTGTCTCGGACATAGTTTCGGCCATCCCGGCTTTTCCCTCCCAGCGCATTTTCAGTTGATGACTAGCGGTTTGCGTTGGCGGAAACAACGCGCCGTGCAAACGATTGAGCGCGAAGTGCAACATTTCCGGATCAACGGACCATTGAGAGGTTTGACGCGAATACCGCACGTGGATATGCGCAGAATTCACGGGATCAAACGTTTCCAGACCATTCTTTTGCTCGTATACGCATACGTATGCAAAAGCAGGCCGAGATTCGGCTGCGCCCGCATTTGCAATGTCGCCAGTCGGCCCAGGAGATCTTTCGTTGACCCCGCTTGCTCACTCGCTTTCCGCCCAAGGAATTGAAACTCGTGCGTCTGTTCACGCCAATTTGGGCACGCCAGCTTTGGTTGAAGCTTCACTGAGTGCGAGTGAAGGCGCTTTATCGAAGAATGGCGCTCTGGTGGTTGAAACGGGTGCGCACACAGGGCGCAGCGCGAATGACAAGTTCATTGTCCGCGATGAGACGACCGAAGACACTGTCTGGTGGGGTAAGGTCAACGTGCCGATGGCGCCTTCGCACTTCGCCGCCCTGAAAGAGGATTTTCTGAAAGCTGTTGCTGATAGAGACACGCTTTATGTCGCTGATCTATTTGGCGGTTCGCAGCCAGAACACCGCGTCAACGTGCGTGTAATCAATGAATTGGCATGGCATAACTTGTTTATCCGCACGTTGCTTGTTCGCCCAACCAGCGATGAGCTTTCAGACTTCGCGCCAGAATACACCATTATCGATCTGCCAAGCTTTCGTGCTGATCCAGAACGTCATGGCACTCGCAGTGAAACAGTCATTGCTGTGAACTTTACAGAGAAACTGATCCTGATCGGTGGCACCAAGTATGCTGGCGAGATGAAAAAGAGCGTCTTCGGCATCTTGAACTATCTGCTCCCGACCAAGGGGGTTATGCCGATGCATTGCTCTGCGAATATTGGCCCAGACAACAAGACAGCTGTATTTTTCGGCCTGTCAGGTACCGGTAAGACTACGCTTAGCGCCGATGCTAACCGCCCTCAAAGTTGAAGATCGCCGTGTCGGACCAGCCATGCTCATCATCCCCGATCAGAGTGCGGCT
>JBCBHD010000231.1:0-5006 GCA_038526115.1 Pseudomonadota bacterium
ACGAAAATGGCTCTGTCAGCCCCTTGGCGATTGACGCGCAATTCTTCGATCACGCGGGCGCCCTTGTCAGGATTGCGGGCGAACAGAGCGACTTTGGCTCCTTCTGCCATGAAAGCCTCGGCAATCCCGCGTCCTAGACCCGCGGTTCCGCCGGTGATGGCTGCGACTTTTCCTTCAAGCTTCATGACGTGTCTCCCTTTGTGTCCTGCGTAGCCTTCAGTGCGATAGCGTGCACCTTGGCAAAAAGAGGAGTCTTTTGCTGCGTGCGGTCAGGACATCCGTCCTGGCCTTGTGCCATGCCACCCGCTCCCTCCAACCTTCCACCCGGATCGTACTCCGGAGTGATAATCCGGGTGGAAGGTTGGAGGGAGCGGGTGGCCCTGGAAATTCAGACAAAAATGCACCTTGCCAAAATGAGCAATTGCCGCTGACGCGTCGAGCGCAAAGATGGGATGATGGACGAAGTCGAGCTTATCATCCTTGGGTGTGGTCCGGCAGGAATGACCGCCGCATTGGCTGCGCACGAAGCAGGGGCCGATGTCGCTCTGATTGAGCGGTTTGATCGCATTGGCGGCACAGGCGCGGTTTCGGGCGGGGTGATCTGGGTGGCAGACAACCCCCGCCAACGCGCTGCTGGGATGGCCGATAGTCGCGAGGAAGCACTCGCCTATTTCCGTGCGCTCGATCATGGCGATTTGGTGGATGAAACGCTGGAAGCGTTCGTCGATCAGGGGCCGGAGGCTCTGGCGTTTCTGGAGGAGGCAGGCGCGCTCAAGGTCGCGCTGCTCGAAGGCTATCCGGACTATTATCTCGATCGGCCGGGCGCGAAACCCGAAGGCGGACGCGCTCTGGACCATGATCTCTTTTCTCTCGATGAGCTGGGGGAATGGGCCGAGCGGATCACCGCGATCGAAGAGCCCAAGCCGATGATGCTGCGTGAAACGCCCTTGGGTGGTGGCAGCGGTATTGTGCAGCCAGAAGAATTGCAGCGCCGCATGGCGAAGAACGAGCGTGGGTTCGGTCAGGCCATGGTTGGCCGATTGCTGAAAGCGTGTCTTGATCGGGGAATCGAGCCAATCCTGAATGTCGAGACTAGGCATTTGCTGCGCGATGGTGATCGAGTGGTTGGTATTGATGCCGTGCGAGATGGTGAGTCATTCAGGCTCAGTGCGCGTTCGGGTGTCATCATCACCACCGGCGGGTTCGAATGGGATTTGGATAAGCGGCAGGCGTTCTTGCGCGGGCCGATGGATGCTCCCGCAAGCCCGCCTACCGCGCAAGGAGACGGGCTTTCACTCGCCATGGCAAGCGGTGCGAAGCTTGGGAATATGACGCAAGGCTGGTGGGCGCCGACTTTGGTTGTTCCCGACAATCCCTGGCCAACCGGCGAGCAGCGGGCGGCGCCGGTTCTGATTGAGCGCACTGTGCCGCATTCGATTATGGTCAATCGCAAAGGCGAGCGGTTTTGCAATGAGGCTGCAAACTACTCCGCGCTGGCCGGAGCATTCCATCAGTTTGATCCGCAAACGTACGATTACACGAACCTGCCCGCATGGTTGGTGTTCGATGAGGACTATGTCGATCGCTATCCCATCGGCCCGCGCTTGCCGGGTCAGCCTGTGCCTGACTGGGTTGTCCGAGCGGAAACGCTGGAAGCGCTGGCAAGAAAGCTGGATCTGCCTGCGGAAGGTTTGGCGGCGACGATCAAGCGCTTCAACCAACACGCCGAAGCAGGTCATGATCCCGATTTCGACCGCGGCACGAGTGCTTATGATCATTTCTATGGTGACCGTAGCCGCGAAGGGGCGGCCGTCACGCTAGGGGCCCTTGAAAGGGCTCCGTTCTACGCCGTCGAGATCCGGATGGGATTGCTGGGCACCAATGGCGGTCCGCGCACCGATGGCAGCGCTCGCATTCTTGGTCATGATGGGAAGCCGATTGCGGGGCTTTTCGGAGCAGGCAATGCTATCGCTTGTCCCACAGGAGGGATTTACGCAGGCGCTGGCGGGACACTCGGCCCGGCGCTGACATTTGGCTACATTGCGGGGAGGACCGCTGCGAGAGCGAACGGTTAGGTCTTCCGTGGCTCAAACTCGATATGCAGCTCTTTCAAAGAGCGCAGCAGGAAGTGCGGGTGGTAGCTGAAGTCGTTCTTTCCTTCGGCGAACCACATATCCTCGAACCGGTCGACGACGGCGGTAAAGCCCCAGATGAGTTCGCGCCGCGCCAGCGGTGCACCTAGGCAATGATGCGTTCCTGAACCAAAGCCCATGTGACTGCCGGCCTTGGGGCGATCGAGATCGAGCTTCTCCGGGCATTCGAACGCGCGCTCATCCCGGTTTGCGGCGGCGAAGCGGACATTGATCATGGCGCCTGCAGGGATCGTTACCCCGGCCAATTCGGTGTCTTCTGCAACGAACCGCATCAGCGATTGCACCGGGCTTTCAAGCCGCACCACCTCTTCGACAAAGGTTTTCATATACTTGTCCGGGTCGGATTTGAGCTGCTGCCACACACCCTTGTTTTCGATCAGCAGCTTCATCCCAGCAGCCAGAGCGTTGGTGGTGGTCTCCGATCCGCCAACGAAGGTGTCTGCCATCATTTCGGCGTGCAATTCGTTATCGGTGAGCGGCCGACCCCATTCCTCGATCACGGTGTTGACGAGGACGCTGATCAGGCTGTCATCGGGATGTTCGCGCAACCGATCAAAGATCGGCTGGAAATATTGCTGCGCTTCGATCTCGCGGTCGACCATTTCCATGTGCTGGTCTTCAGGCAGCATCAACGAGATGCGCTGGAAAAACGCGTCGGTCCAGCGCTTGATCCGCCACATGTCTTCACGCTTCGCCCCCATCTGCTCGCCAATGATGAACAAAGGCAGCGGAACACAGAACTGCTTGACCCACTCGCAGTGGCCATCAGCCAGAAACCCATCGATCAGATCGTAGGCCAGCCCTTCAACCTGAGGATCAATCTCTTTGATCTTCGAAGGCTTGAACGCCTGGTTGAACATCGCACGCATCTGTTTGTGATTGGGATCATCGCGGCCATTGAGCGTGGGGGCGGGGACCCACCCTTTCTCTGCAAAGCGAGCAGCGACCATTTCCCCGCGCTCAACGTTACCCGCGCTTGCACGGAAAGGCGTGTCGGCTGATGAGCTGGGGAAGCGAACGGGGTCCATCAGCACTTCGCGCACGTGATCATAGCGGCTGACGACGAACATCTCCGTTCCCGGAATCTGGAAAACCGGAGCTTCGTCGCGCAGCTGTCTGTAGGCATCATACGGGCATTGCTGCAGCTCCGGATCAAACAGATTGATGTCTAGCGGGTCGTTCGCTGCACTGGCCATAGAGCCCTCCCGAATTTGCTTATGGTCTTGGCTGCAGCATCCCCGCGATACTCTTTCGGCTCAATTGGCGGATTGGAGAGGATCAGCGATGGAACAGGCCCTTCAGGAATTGCTCGACAAGCAGGCGATCGGTGAGGTGATCCAGCGCTATTGCCGGACACTGGACTGGTTGGACGAGGAAGGGCAGGCAAGCTGTTACTGGCCCGATGCGCATATCGAATACGGCTTTTTCACAGGCACCGCGAAAGACTTCCTACCGGTAGTGATGGAGACTGAAAGCAACCTCGCGCGGCGTTGGCATATGCTGTCACAACCGTTGATACGGTTTCATTCCCCCACAAGCGCCAGCAGCGAATGCTACGGCATTTTCGGCGGTGGTCGATGGCAGGAGGATGGCAGCATTGCAGGCGACATGATCGGTGGGCGCTATCTCGATGAGTGGGAGAAGCGAGGCGAGGACAATGCAAGCGAGTGGCGCATATCGGCGCGCACATACATCCTCGATTGGAAGTCGCCGCTGGCTAACCAACCCTTGTTCGAACCAGACCCGGACTTCCCCTTGCCGACCTTCAAGATCGATGCGGGTGGACATCCAAGATACCGCAAGTTGTAAAGACTATTTCTTGCGGAAAGTCGCGATGCGCTCCTGCATATCCGGCCCGCGCCCTTCGCCATCCATCCATTCGCGCAGCAAGCTTTCATCAGCGCTCTTGCCGTCTGCACGGTCGAGCAAGCGCTTGATTGCGGCGTGGCTGAAGTGACTTTGCGCAGCGATTTCGCGGGCAAGCCGCGCAATCTCACCGTCGAATTCGGCTTCAGGTACTGCATATTCGGCAAGCCCGATCCGCACGGCTTCTTCAGCGCCAAACATCTGCGCGGTGAACATCAAGCGCTTGGCGGTTGCGATACCGACGCGGCGGGGCAGCCGAACACTCATGCCCCACACAGGTGTCAGAGCAAATTTGGCATGCGTATCGCCGAAACGGGCATTTTCGTTTGCGATAATGAAATCGGCGGCAAGCGCCACTTCCAGCGCCCCGGTGTAGCAATGGCCGTGCACAGCTGCGACGACCGGGATCGGCAGCTTCTCAAGCATACGCAGCGTTTCCGAATGCCAGCCTTTGCTGGGCGGCGCTTCGCCCTCGGCTATCCCACTCAGATCATGGCCGGCGGAAAAGCACTTGCCGGCACCTCGGAGAACCACGCAGCCGATGCCGTCCGATTGGGCCAGATCCTCGACCTGCGAACGGAGCTGCGCGAACATCTCCACTGTCAGCGAGTTAAGTTTGTCAGGTCGATTAAGGGTCAGCTGGGTCCAACCATCGAAATCTTCCCGCAGAACTGTTTCGCTCATGCCCTTATTCCTCCACCGGCGGGTCCATATAGTCGCGGTAGTATGTCAGCTGGCCATTCGCGACTTTGTAGATCCCAACCCCTCCGCGTGAGCCTTCGGGAGAATGCATGGTCCAGCGAGCCCATGCTGCATGATCGTCTCCGACGATCTCATCGACGGTGAAGTGGATCTTCCGTTCGCCCATTTCCTTCACCATGGTTGTCATGAACCCTAGGATCGCTTCGCGACCTTCATATCGGCCCCATATCGGATCTTCGAGCAGCGCATTTTCGGCGAAGAGCGGCGCAAGTTTGGTGTAGTCGC
>JBCBHD010000232.1:0-5004 GCA_038526115.1 Pseudomonadota bacterium
GCCCCAAATTGTCGATCACTTGAGGCATGGTGTGCAGCGCATCGCTGGCGACTTGTACGAGGGCGAGATCCTTCGCGTCGTCCCTAGCCAATGTCTTCACAGCAGAACGGATAAGTGCGGACTTACCCATCCCGCGCGCGCCCCAAAGCAGCATGTCATGCGCTGCAGCGCCCTTACAGAATCGGGTGAGGTTTTCGAGCACGGCGGTCTTCTGCGCATCGATCCCGCGCAACCGCTCTAGAGCTACCGCATCGAGCCTTTCGATTGCCCGCAGGTCGTGCTGGCCTTTCACATAGTCGGGGTGACTACACCAATCCGTAGCGGTGAAATCTGACGGCGAAAGGCGCTCCAATGCGGCAGCGATCCGCTCTAAAACGTCCCGGTCCGCCACGCTCGCTTACCCAGCCAGTTTTTCGGCTGGCAGCGAGTAGAGCAAATCAGCGCCCGCAGTCGCTCCGGCTTTGAGCCCCAACGCCTCTGGCACAATGCGATCGAGGAAGAAGCGTACCGTTACTGGCTTGCTTTCGGCCAGTGATGGCGCCGCACCCGCTTCGACAGCTCGCGCCTGTTTGAGCATTTCAGATCCCGCAACGACCACTGCTGCCATCGTGCAGAACGGGACACTTCCTGCGAGGCGATCATCGAGGCTGGCTTCGTCGCGCATCCAACGGGCAATGCCCGCGCATTCTTTGGCTAGCGCGGCAAGACCCGCTTCATCACCTGCATCACGCACGATCCCATCGAAAAGCTCTATCATGGCTTCGCCACCATCCAAGCCAAGTTTGCGCGTCACAAGGTCGGCCGCCTGAATGCCATTTGTGCCCTCATAGATCGGAGCAATTCGCGAATCGCGCCAGTGCTGGGCCGCGCCGGTTTCTTCGACAAAGCCCATGCCGCCGTGGATTTGAATGCCGATACCTGACACCTCGACGCCGACATCGGTGCCCCAGGCTTTGAGCAGCGGCACGAGGATTTCGGAGCGTGTCTTAGCCGCTTCATCGCCAATCGTGCCGCGATCAACTTGTCCCGCACAGAAATAGAGGAGTGCACGGACACCTTCGCTCAAAGCCTTCATGCGCAGGATCATGCGCCGCACGTCGGGGTGCTCAATAATCGCTACGGGGTTCTTGTCGGGTGAGCCAGCGCGCGCTGATTGCACCCTGTCCATCGCATAGGCAATTGCCTGCTGCGTTGCGCGCTCGGCGATTTGCGTGCCTTGGTTGCCAACATTGATCCTCGCATTGTTCATCATCGTAAACATCGCCATCAGACCGCGGTTTTCCGCACCGACCAACTCACCAATGCATTCGCCATTGTCGCCATAGCTCATGACGCAAGTGGGCGAGGCGTTGATGCCGAGCTTATGCTCAAGGCTGACGGGGCGAAGATCGTTGTGCGGACCAAGGGAGCCATCATCATTCACATGATACTTCGGCACGACAAATAGCGAGATACCGCGCGAACCTTCTGGTGCGTCGGGCAAGCGCGCCAACACCAAGTGGATGATGTTCTCGGCCAACTCGTGATCACCCCAAGTGATGTAGATCTTCTGGCCAACGATCTTGTACTTGCCCGCATGTGGCCCATCGGTGATCGGCTCTGCGGTAGAGCGAAGTGCGCCTACGTCACTGCCAGCAGCGGGCTCGGTCAGGTTCATGGTGCCTGACCATTTGCCGCTTACAAGATCAGGGAGATACTTGGCCTGCTGATCATTGCTGCCATGATGTTCGAGCGCTTCAATCGCACCCACCGAAAGCATCGGCAAAAGATTGAATGCCATATTCGCAGCGCCAAGGTTTTCGAGCACGTTGCAAGAGAGCGTGAAGGGGAGACCTTGGCCGCCATGGTCGATAGAACTGGCGATCGAGTTCCAGCCTTGCTCGACATAGGCGTCATACGCCTCCTTGAAGCCATCGGGCAGGCGGACCACGCCATTCTCTAGCTTTGCACCTTCCAAATCGCCCACGCGGTTGAGAGGAGCAAATTCTCCGGCAGCAAACTGCCCGACACCCTCAACAATCGCTTCGACCAAATCGGGTTCGGCATGCGCGAATTTTTCACTCGCAGCCAATTCCTCGATCCCTGCATTGACGCGGATGGCGAGAAGTTGGTCTTGTGTGGGGGGCGTGTAAGGTGTCACGGGCGATACTCGTCAGGATTATGAATGATAGAAATGTGCCTGCATCTTGGCAGACGCTCGGTAAGAATATAGCGCACCCATCATGAGCGGCAAGAACGTTACGGAAGTGGTGCTGGCAGACGCCCATGGAATCGCAAAAGCGGCCAAAATTCTCGAATCTGGCGGGCTGGTCGCCGTTCCGACAGAGACCGTTTATGGCCTGGCTGCGCGCGCCGATAGCGCAGATGCCGTGGCCAAGATCTATGCCGCAAAAGGCCGCCCGGATTTCAATCCGCTGATTGTGCATGTGTCCGACCTTGAGCAAGCCAAGCGGATCGGCCGGGTTGAGGGTGTTTGCGAGAAGATCGCAGAGGAAGAGTGGCCCGGTCCCCTCACGCTTGTCGTTCCTTTGACAGACAATGCAAAGATCGCCGCGGCGGTAACGGCGGGTCTTCCCACAGTCGCTCTGCGCAGCCCACACCACCCTGCGATGCATGCGCTATTGAAGCAGGTGGATTTTCCACTCGCCGCGCCTTCCGCCAATCGAAGCGGCTTTATCAGCCCGACCAGTGCCGAACACGTCATGGGGTCACTTGCTGGACGCATTGATCTTGTCTTGGATGGTGGAGCGACGAAAGCGGGATTAGAGTCCACAATCCTTGTGGTTCGGGAGGATGGGTCATGGCAGGTGCTGCGACCAGGGCCGATCTCGCAGGAAGATATCGCGGATCGCTATTTCGCTGGTCTGGTTGCTTCAGAGCAGGCTGGCGAATTGCTGGTCGAAGCCCCCGGCCAGCTCACCAGCCACTACTCGCCTGGAAAGCCGATACGACTGAACACGACGGAAGCTGCGCCAGACGACTTTGTCATAGGGTTTGGAGCAATTGGTGGAGATTGCTCGCTATCTGAATGCGGTGATTTGTCTCAAGCTGCGGCGCGCCTTTACGATTGTCTGCATCAGGCGGCGAGATCGGAGAAATCTCAGATAGCCGTTGCGCCCATTCCGGGTGAAGGCATTGGCCGCGCTATCAATGATCGGTTGCGCAGAGCAGCTGCTTAGTTGTCTTCGGGTTCCACCGGAATTGTGGGAAGCAATTCCTCAATTTCCGCTCTTATCTCGACGGCTTCTCGGCAGGCCTTCTGATCGCCATCTCGGCAATCCTCGCTTTCCTTCTGGTATTCGCGTTCAAGCTTGCCCAAGCGCTCTTCGCGCCGACGAATCTCTCGGCCGCGCGCCTCATCGGCTTCCGATTGGCTGGTTGTGGCAAGATCAACCGCGCGAGAGCCTATTCGCACGGGAGCCGTCACGACGTCTGCTGCCGCCTTGGCGAGACAACCGGAGAGAACGAGCGACATTGGCGCGACGACCATAAGTGAAAGAGAGCGCATGGCCGATATCATGCGCTCTATATAAAAGAATGCAAGCGGAGCTACGTCCGATGCGGCTTATTCTGCGGCAGTTTCGCTAGATGTGTCGTCAGCAGCAGTCTCAGCTGTTGGAGCAGGACGGCAATTCAGCGAGCCCGACCCAGCAGCACTAACAGAGCATGTTGCAGAGCCCGTGACATTCACATCGCCTGACCCCGCAATGCTCGCAGTCACCGATCCGTCTGATGCGAGGTCAACATCGCCAGAACCGGCAATGTCCACGGATGCAATCTCAGCATTGAGGTCGGAGAAACTCACGTCGCCTGATCCTGCGATGCCGATTGCTAGTTTCTGCGCGGTGCCTTTTGCAGAGACATTGCCGCTACCCGCAATATCCACTTCAAGATCGCTCGCCTCGAGGGATGCAATCACAATATTGCCCGACCCAGCGACACCGAGGTCCGCTTCGGAAGCCATCGTTTCCGATTCAATACGACCGCTGCCGGAAACGCCAAGTTCGCTGGGAGCCGGCATTGTGATTTGGACAATGGCTTTGCCAGACCCATCAAAGACATTCTGATCGCGCGCGATTGTTAACCGATCCCCGTCTCGGTCGAACCGCAGAGCTTCGATTGCCTCTGGATCACCCTCGACAGTGATAACCAAACCATCCCCTTGCGTGATGATTACATTGTCCGGACCGGCGAGTTGAATGTCACTTGGGGCGGGGGCGGAGACATCGAGCTCAGAAAAGGCCACCCCGTCTACTTCATTGAAGTCGCCAAAAACATACGCGCAGCCCGATAGGCTGCTGCCCATTGCCAATATGGCCAAAGGTGAAAGGCGTTTCACGAGGATGTTCATGTGTCTAGTCTCCAAATCCCTTTGTGTATTGTTCATATAATACACCTGAGGGCGTCTGACAACTCCAAAGAAAAAGGGCCGCCCGATGGGGCAGCCCTTTGACCTCTTATCCGAGGACCGAAATCTTAGCTCTCTTCGGTGTTCTCGTAATATTGCGGAGCATGTTCCCGCAGCACTTCGAGGATTTTCTCAAGCGCGGTTGCTTCGTCCGTCTCTTCCATAGCGCCAAGCTCGCGTGCGAGGCGGCTTGAGGCGGCTTCGAAGATTTGACGCTCAGAATAGCTTTGCTCTGGCTGATCATCCGGACGGAACAAATCGCGGGTCACTTCGGCGATCAGAACGATCTCACCAGAGTTGATCTTCGCTTCATATTCCTGAGCACGGCGTGACCACATGGTGCGCTTCACCTTGGGCTTGCCTTTGAGCGTGTCCATCGCCTCTTTAAGCGTCTTGTCCGAAGACAATTTGCGCATGCCGATGGATTCGACTTTGTTGATAGGCACGCGCAGTGTCATGCGCTCTTTTTCAAACCGCAGAACATAGAGTTCGAGCTGCATGCCAGCGATCTCTTCGTTCTGGATTTCAGTCACACGGCCAACGCCATGCTTCGGGTAAACAACGTAATCGCCAACGGTAAATGCGTGCGAGGCGCT
>JBCBHD010000233.1:0-4981 GCA_038526115.1 Pseudomonadota bacterium
CGTTGCACCGTCAACCGCTTCACCTGTTTCGCTGTCGAAGACTACGCCGAATGGATCGGCGAGCACTTCAACATCGGTGCGCACGATCACTTCGCTTTGGCCGGGCAAAGAAGCGGCGATCTCTATCGAGCTGCCATCAGCAATGCTCAAGCGGCAATCGCGCTGGATTGGAGCTGGCGGAATGCGAACTGTGTCGAACTGACCAACGAAAACGCCAGTATTGGGGCCAGTTTCGAAGATTGTTTCCTCTTCGAGATCCCCCGTAGACGTGGTGACAACCACAGTCAGCGAGTCGATTTCGTTTGGATCGAGATTGGCCTGAAGTGCAGTCACTTCAAAAAGCAGGGTCTGACCAGCGCGCAAAACAGACGTTTGTTCAACCATCGCGTTTAACGGCTGCGCGTTGGCGATTGTCTGCTGACCAGGATTGACTGTTGCGGCCGATTGGACTGACTGCCCGGTCGCGCTGCAGAAAGGAGCGCGGAAATTCAGCTCGAAACCACCCTGCGGAGCCGGGCGAAGAGCCCGGATTTCAGGCGGGGGCAGCGTCACATCGATCGACACAGCGTTTGATTGCGTGCTTGCGTCGCGATCACCGAACCTCCATGTGGCCTCAGCAATATTCTCAATAGTTTTAATGACTTCCGGGGAATTCCCCGGAGCCGTTTCTTGCGCGCGCACCCCCTCTCCGAGCACGCCGAATGGCAGCAGCACTAGTGAAAGTGCCGCTGCCAAGCGCATCAGAGAGGGGGCTACACGCAAAGTCTAAATCCTGCCTAGATCTTAGTTGATCGTGACGCGGAAATAGAGCGAGCGTGTCGTGCTTGCCGGAAGATCGCTCAGCGGACCGCTGACCTGATCTTCACCGCCGGTGCCTGCACCAGCGGCAAATGCACCGCCAGCGGAACCGTCGAGAGCGCAAGTTGCGACATCGTCAGTCGGATCGGTGTTGCCCTGATCGTCGATCGAGGCTGTACCGTCGACAAAGATGCCGAAGCCCGACAGGTATGTCACATCAAACGGCAGGTCATCGACCACGTTGACATCAGTCGCTGTCGCAGAACCCGAAGCGTTGGTCACGGCGATACAGTACTGAACAGTCGCACCCGGAATTGCTTTCGGGTTGGTCGTGCCGTTCACTGGATCACTGATCACAACGCTCGATTTGACGACAGAAACCTGAGCGCCGGCGACGACAAAGTCACCAGTGTCAGAATCATCGCCTGCGTTGGCCGCATCGGTATCGCCCGCGCCGTCGAACAGAACGTTGTCAACACCAGCGGTGTTGGCACCGGTTGTCGCGGTCAGTTCAGCTCCAAGGCCAGCTGCGCCAGCCTCGTGAGCGTCAGCAGTCAGCGTAACATCGAACGTGTCACCGTTACCGGCGGCAAGATCGATATCGCCCACAACGATCACTGCGACAGTGCCGTCTTCTGCGACTTCATCGAGGAACGTGATTGGCCCAGCAAGAAGCTCGGCGTTGCTCAGCGTGCGGTCACCGTCAGCATCGAGATAAATCTCGATATTGTCGATGTTTGCAGCCGTTCCGCCGGTCAGTGCGGTCGACAGAGCGAGGTCGATTGTGTCGTTCGACAGGTTAGTGACGTCAAAGGCGAGTTCTGCCTGATCTTCACCAGGAGACACCGAAACGGTGCCGCCGATGAACTCGACATCGACATTCACACGGCGGTCAACCGTGAAAGTGTCGCTATCTGTCACGTCGGTTTGTTCGACACCGCCAACTTCATAGCTGACAGTGACGTTGTTGGTGATGGAATCGCCGGCATTTGTGCCGACAGCCATCGCCGGTGTGCTGGATATTGCGACAAGTGCCGTAGCGCTCACCGCACCCAGCAACTGGGTGGTCCTCTTCATTGTAGTGGTCCTCTGCGTGTGCCCCGCATCAATCACACCGCCCGCGGGACGTGGCGGTTACCCCCCGCTTGTCAGCGGATGATTGCTGGATATTCGAGCCGTCCGCTCTCACCGGGCGCGATGGACGGAAGCGTCCAGCGCACATGAGTGACATCGGTATGGGTCGCAGCGCGGTTCGCGCCGTTTTCATCCGTAACTGTGAGATCACCGAGCGTACCCCAGCTCTGCGCGCCATCAACCGAGACGACCAATGCCGGATCGGCATCGGGAGCAAGACGGACGGCGTTGGGCAGCGGGTTCGTGACGACAAAGTCAGTCACAGGCTCGGCGCTGTTGTTAGCGTAGTCAGTTCCGAAGATGAGGCGATCACCCGGAATGATCTTGGTCGGCTCGACCAGTTCGGTACGCTCTGATCCTGCTTCATCCGTAACAGTTTTTACGGCTTTCACATCGCCCGACAGTGTGACGGGGTTTGCAGCGGGCGCAACTTGCGCAGCAACCGGTGCAATCGGAAGTGAAAGAACAAGCAGGCTTGCGACCATTTTTCTTAGCATGTTCATGGGTTTATTCCTCAACTCAGAATTTTCTTCAGTCGATTGTGACGTCAAAAGTGATGGCGTGACTGGTCCCGCCGGATACTGTTCCAAGATCAACACTGATGCCGGTCGCATCCGATGCTTCGCCGGCGTCATCGCCACTGGCATCGCTCAACGGTGCACCATCAAGGGTAAGAGTGCCGAGCGTGTAGGTAGTGCCGTCCGGGATGGCATCGGTGACAACCAAGTCATCGATCGATCCGCTGCCTGAAACGTCCGCCGTGATCGTGAAGGTCACGACAGAACCTGGAACGGCGTTTGTTCCGCCAAACGGATCCGCCACTGTCGCAGCCTTAGTCAGATCAACCGTGGTGACACCGACAAGCAATTCGCCGATTGCAGTGGCCGAAGCCCCGGTTGTGCCAACAATGGCGTCTCCGCCATCTACGCCCTGCCCCGCAAAGACAGTGCCTGGCGTGCCTGTTCCGGTAACGGCGTCTGCAGTCAGTTCGACATCGCTTTCCTGCGTGTCAGTCGCATCATCGGGAACAGTGACGATGACAAAGACCGTAACGGCTTCGTCAGGGGCCAGCACCGCAGTGGTTTGCGGTGCGGTCAAGATCTCATCAACGCCCGGATCATAGGTGCCATTGCCATTGGTATCGACGGCGATGTTTTCGACGACCGTGTCGAAATCATTGCCAGCCACAGCGGGGTTCGCGGTCAGCTGATACGCTTCAGGGCCGTTGCCAGGATTGGTGACTTCGAAAGTCAGCACTGCTTCACCTGGGGCGGTCGTGATTGGTCCGGGATCCAGCGAAGTGGTGGTCACATCGATCAGTTCATCGACGCGCAGCACTACCGTGTTGGAATCAATCGTTTTTTCGCCGCCACCATCGTCATACGTGGCAGTCGCGGTGTTTTCGATCAGCGTGCCTGCGCTTACGCCTTCCGCATGCGCAATATCAGCACCGAAGGCTGCCGCGCACACCGCTGCGCCAAACAATGCGAACACGCGCGCAGCGCCATGATCGGATGAGAGGTTGATCGGTTCAGAAACCGAACCTGTATAAGTGTACATTGATGCCTCGTTCTGGTTCTGCGCCAAGCCATTCAAGGCTCGTGCCAAGCCACAAATGTCTTTATTTTCAGAGGTTTGCAGATCGCGACCGAGTTTGGATTCCAGAATTGCAATCGGGTTTCGCAAATTGCGGCCAAATGGCCTCGCAAAATGCGAAACTGGCGAGGCAATTGACTTGGCATAGCGGGCTGTCGCGCCGACTATGGCAAACGCCATATTGGAGAAGATCTGCGTATTCATGCATAGGCCAAATACGCAGCAATGGTTATCAACCCGTTAGGACTAACGGCATAAACCGCAGATTTCAGCCAGATTTTACACAATATAACATTTGACGTTCGCGGTTAATCTGGGGTTTAGGCGCGCTGATGGCCGATATGGGTCGTCAAATGCTCACATCCCAAAACTGGGGCGTTCGCAGCCGATGAAGGGCGTGTGCTTCCTGCGCGCGGGCTATAGTCGCGATGCGCTCGGCTAGTAGATGCGTTTGCGTACACGAAGTGAGAGAACGTCTAGACGCCGGCCCATCGCTCGAGCTTGCGATAGATAGTGGACGGGCTCACCCCCAAATCGCGTGCGGCTTGCACGATATTCCCTGAAGTGCGCGAGATGGCTTGCTCAATTGCAAGCCGCTCGACCTGATCCAGAGTCATTCCAGAGAAATCAGCAATCGAGGCATGTTGCGCATTCTCGGTGGCCACTGATTGCACCGCCACCTGTGCAGGAGGCATGATCGCTGGTTGTTCCGGCTGGGCTGAAGGTGACACGCGAGCGCTGGACCGCGGACCAGAAGACAGTTCCACTTTGCTACCGGATCCAGTGATGATCGCTCGGCGCAAGGCGTTTTGCAGCTCTCGCACATTCCCTGGCCAATCATGCTGCTGGAGATACGCTTCACTGGCCTTAGAGAAACCTGAGATCGAGCGCCCCTCTTCGCCTGCAATTCTCTGTGACAGACTGTCAGCAATCAGAACAATATCATCTCCGCGTTCGCGCAATGCTGGCAGCGCTATCGGGATCACATTCAATCGATAGTAGAGATCCTCGCGAAAACGCCCTTCCGCAACTTCGCGCTCAGGATCGCGGTTGGTTGCACAAACAATTCGCACATTGACCGGCTCTGCAGTTGATGTCCCCACTCGCTGGATCATTCCCGTTTGCAGGAAGCGAAGCAGCTTGACCTGAAGCTTCAGATCCATCTCGCAGATCTCATCCAGAAACAGCGTGCCGCCATCAGCTGCTTTCGCGGCGCCAATGCGGTTTTCAACGGCGCCGGTGAATGCCCCCTTCACATGCCCAAATAGCTCGGATTCGAGCAGATTTTCAGGAATTGCCCCGCAATTGATTGCTACAAAAGGTCCGTTCTTACGTTTGCTTGCCGAATGAATCGCTTCGGCTGTTACTTCTTTGCCTGTGCCGCTTTCACCCGTGACATGTTCCCCGTCAGCGTTCATGAGACAGATTGAGGTAGTTGGATAGAGGAGTGTTT
>JBCBHD010000234.1:0-4904 GCA_038526115.1 Pseudomonadota bacterium
GGAGCAGCCCCGGAGCCGGAAGCCGCTTTTATCGCATGCCTTGCCGAAAAGAAGCCCGAGTTGATCGCGAAGATCCGCGATGCCTCTGATCAAGAAGGATTTTTGCAGGCGCTCCAGGCGGGTACTGAGACATGCCCTGCGACGCTTGAAGGCATGAGTATGGGCAAACTGTTCAAGGCATTGAACGCGTACAAACGGGAAAAGTCGGATGCCTAAAGTCACCGTAGACGGCGAAGAGATCGAAGTCCCGGCGGGCGCGACTGTGCTGCAGGCGTGCGAGCAAGCGGGCAAAGAGATCCCGCGTTTCTGCTATCACGAGCGCCTCTCCATTGCTGGCAATTGCCGCATGTGTCTGGTCGAGGTGAAGCCTGGACCACCCAAGCCGCAGGCCTCCTGCGCGCTGCCTGCTGGCGATGGTCAAGAAATCCGCACCGACACACCGATGGTCAAGAAAGCGCGTGAAGGGGTGATGGAGTTTCTCCTGATAAACCACCCTCTCGACTGCCCGATCTGCGATCAGGGCGGCGAATGCGATTTGCAGGATCAGGCGGTCGCCTATGGCCGCGGTGGCTCGCGCTACGAACGCGAAAACAAGCGAGCTGTGACTGAAAAGTACATGGGGCCACTGATCAAGACGGTCATGACCCGCTGTATCCACTGCACCCGCTGCGTGCGCTTCTCTGAAGAGATCGCGGGCGTGGACGAGATTGGCGCGCTCTATCGCGGCGAGGACATGCAGATCACGACCTACCTCGAACAGGCGGCGGCGCATGAACTCAGCGCAAACGTGATCGACCTTTGCCCGGTCGGCGCTCTGACGTCACGGCCCTATGCCTTTGAGGCGCGTCCATGGGAATTAAAGCGTACGCTCAGCATCGACGTGTCTGACGCGGTGGGTGCCAATATCTCGCTGCATTCCAAGGGTCGCGAAGTCATGCGTGCACTCCCGCGCATCAATGATGACGTCAACGAGGAATGGCTTTCCGACAAGGGCCGCTACCAAGTCGACGGACTGACCAAACGCCGTCTCGACAAGGTGTTTGTGCGGAAAGGCGGCAAGCTACAACAGTCGAGCTGGAATGAAGCCTTTGACGCCGTTTCGTCGCATCTCGGTTCGGACAAATCGTCTGTCGCGGCGGTTGCGGGCGATATGGTCGATTGCGAAACGATGTTTGCCGCCAAGACCTTGCTGAAAGCATGCGGAAGCGACCTCGTGGAAGCGCGCCAGACGGGTATGACCTATGATGTGTCGAACATGGCTGCGGTCAATTTCAACTCGACCCTGGCCGGGATCGAGACTGCGGATGCGATCCTGATCGTCGGTAGCCACGTTCGCTGGGAAGCGGCGCTTGTGAATGCGCGGATCCGCAAAGCCGTGAAGGGCGGAGCGAAGGTGTTTGTCGTCGGTCCTGAATGGGATACGACCTATCCGGCTGAATTCCTTGGTGAAGATCTCAAGGTTCTGAACCGCGTTCCCAAGGCCCTTGGCGATGCGATGGAGGCTGCGGAGCGTCCGGCGGTGATCCTTGGCGGAGCGGCTTTGGCCAAAGGTGCGCTTGGCGCAGCGCTGAAGTTGGTCGACAAGTTTAAGCTCGTTCGGGACGGTTGGAACGGTTTCAACGTACTTCATATGAGCGCGGCCCGAATGGGGTCGCTGATGCTCGATTTCACGGTCGAAGGCGGCATGGCCGATCTCGCTGCGGCGAAGCCGAAAGTGGTGTTTAGCCTTGGCGCGGATGAGATGGATTACGAGCCGTTCGCCGACAGCCTCAAGGTCTATATTGGTCACCACGGCGATCGCGGTGCGCATATGGCTGACGTAATTCTTCCAGCGGCTTCCTACGCGGAAAAGGATGGAACCTACGTCAACACGGAAGGCCGTGTGCAGTTCGCCGAGAAAGCCGTGTTTGCGCCAGGTGATGCGCGCGAAGACTGGACGATCCTGCGCGCGTTGGCCGATGCGCTCGACGTGAGTGTCGGGTTCGACAGTTTCGGTGAATTGCAAAGCGCAATGATCGCTGCGGTGCCTGCTTTGGGCGAAGAAGGTCTCGCAGATTACGGCGCGCTGCCCAAGGTCGACAGCAAGGCCAAGGCGGAAGGCGAAATCACCTCATATCCGATTGCGGACTTCTACCTCACCAATGCGATCGCCCGTGCCAGCGCAGTGATGCAGCAATGCTCGGCTGAATTGCTCCATGCAGACGAGACTAAGGAGGCGGCCGAATGACCGACTTCTTCCAGTCACTCGGTATGTCCTACGAATGGGCTTGGACCGTGGCAACGCTGACCGGGATCATTGTTATCTCGCTGCTCGTCATGTTTGCCGTTGCGATGGTGATCTATGTCGACCGCAAGGTGCTGGGCGCGATCATGTTGCGGCGCGGACCGAACGTGGTCGGGCCATTCGGGCTGCTGCAGAGCTTTGCCGACGGGCTCAAGGTGTTCCTGCAGGAAACCATCATCCCGAGCGCCGCGAACAAGGGCATCTTCCTGCTCGCGCCAATCATCACTTTCACCGTCGCGCTCGCGGCGTGGGCGGTGATCCCGTTCGACGCAGGCATGGTGCTGGCCGATATCAATGTCGGGTTGCTCTACATCCTCGCGATCTCCTCGCTCGGCGTTTACGGCGTGGTGATGAGCGGGTGGGCGTCGAACTCCAAATACCCGTTCTTCTCCGCAATGCGCGCCGCCGCGCAGATGATCTCGTATGAAGTCTCGATTGGCTTCGTTCTGGTTTGCGTGGTGCTGTTCGCGGGCACGTTCAACATGAGCGGCATTGTGGAGGCTCAGAAGGGTCACGGGCTGGGCATCATCAACGGGTATTTCGTGAACCCGTTGCTGTTCCCGATGTTCGTGGTGTTCTTTATCAGCGCGCTGGCCGAAACCGCGCGCGCGCCGTTCGACCTGACCGAGGCCGAATCCGAGCTCGTCGCCGGGTATCAGACCGAATATTCCAGCATGGCGTTCGCGCTGTTCTGGCTCGGTGAATACGCCAACATCCTGCTGATGTGCTCGCTGTGCACTTTGCTGTTCATGGGCGGATGGCTGCCCCCGATCGAGTGGGCGCCGCTCTATTATCTCCCGGGGATCGTGTGGTTCCTGCTGAAGACGTTTTTCTTCTTCTTCCTGTTCAGCTGGATCTGGGCGACCGTGCCACGGTACCGCTATGACCAGTTGATGCGGCTTGGCTGGAAGGTGTTCCTGCCGATGAGCCTGCTGTTTGTGGCGCTGATCAGCGGTTACCTCATGGCGACGGGGCATTTTGGTGGGGGGCTTGGATGATAAGCTTCGCTGCCGCCACTTTGACGATGCTCGCTTATCAGCGGCCTCCGCCGGAGGAAACGGGCGTGTCCCGCTGGTTCACGTTCTCCTGCGAAGTAGTGGAAGCGCAGGGAGGCACACGCACATTTACCGGATCACTCCGTCGAGACGGTTACCTCGATCGTTATGGCAATGAGCAATTTCGCACCCGATGGTTCGAAGTTCTCGATAAGGGCGAGACTAAGCGTGATGAGCGGGTTTTTGGAAACGGTTGGGAGTTTGAAGCGGTCATGACCCTCCCTGACGAGGATGGGGGCAAGGTACTTGGTCCCATTCGCAATTATGAGGCTTACGAGATGGACTGGTCGGGTCACTCAGCTGGAACGGGCATTGTGATCCACAGAAGCTGGACTGAACTGCGCCCTGCTGTCGCTCACAACAAGAAGCGATTGGCCGCTGGCCTCTGCAAATTCGAAGAGAAGGATAAAGCGGCATGACGACCGCAACCCAGCTCCTGAAATCGTTCACCCTGTGGGAATTTCTCAAGGCGCATGCCAAGACCTTGCGCTATTTCTTCAAGCCCAAGGTGACGATCAACTATCCGTTTGAGAAAAATCCGCTCTCCCCGCGCTTTCGCGGTGAGCATGCGCTGCGCCGTTATCCCAATGGCGAAGAGCGCTGCATTGCCTGCAAGCTGTGCGAAGCCGTCTGCCCCGCGCAGGCGATCACGATTGAAAGCGAACCGCGCGAAGACGGCAGCCGCCGCACCACGCGCTACGACATCGACATGACGAAATGCATCTATTGCGGCTTTTGCCAGGAAGCCTGCCCGGTCGATGCCATCGTCGAGGGACCGAACTTCGAATACGCCACCGAAACCCGCGAGGAATTGCTCTATGACAAGGCCAAATTGCTCGCGAATGGTGACAAATGGGAACGGGCCATCGCGGCCAATCTTGAAGCCGATGCGCCGTACCGTTAAGGGCGCGGCGCGAGGGACTTCGGGGACGGAAATACAGGGATCATGATTCAAGCTATAGCCTTCTACCTGTTCGCAGGGCTGGTCATCGCGAGCGCGGTCATGGTCATCATGTCGCGCAACCCGGTGCACTCGGTCCTGTGGCTGATTCTCGCTTTTTTCAACGCAGCCGGAATGATGGTGCTTGTCGGTGCCGAGTTCATCGCGATGCTGCTTGTGATCGTTTATGTTGGGGCAGTCGCAGTACTGTTCCTCTTCGTGGTGATGATGCTCGACATCGATTTCGCCGCAATGCGAGCAGGCTTTGTGAAGAACTTCCCGCTTGGTCTGGCGATTGCGGCCATTTTGCTGGCCGAACTGATGCTTGGTGTTGGCGCCTATAGCGCTGGCGGACTGGAACTGGGTTCGGCTGAAACGACTGCGGTTCAAGGGCCGGGAGAAAGCAATATCGAGGCCATCGGCCGGTTGCTTTATGGTCCATATATCTTTTTGTTCGAAGTCGCTGGCATCATCCTGCTCGTCGCCATGATTGGCGCGATCGTGCTCACTCACCGCGAAGCCAAGCCTGGGGCACGAGGCCGTCAGGATATTGGCAAGCAAATTGCCCGTCGGCCTGAGGACGCAACAGTCATGAAGAACCCGGAAACCGGGCAAGGGGTCGAGC
>JBCBHD010000235.1:0-4896 GCA_038526115.1 Pseudomonadota bacterium
CGCGATCCTGCGGCGCCCTCACCCGCCTCGCCATTGTCGCCCCTCGTCTCGATGACCCTAGGGGAAACACCTAGAAACGCAGCGATCTTTCGCAAGTCCGGCTCGTCGAGATGGCGCGGACTTCCACGCGTCGCATATTGCTGAAGATAGGCCGAATTGCGCTTGAGCAGGCGAGAGAGCGCCGCAAAGCTGGTGCGCTTCTCCCGCACCAGATCCTGCAACCGCCCCCGCGCTTCGCGTTCTTTTCTCGTTAGATGCTCCATAAAATTCCTATAGCATAGGATTTTTCCTAGACAAGTAGGATTTCGGCTGGAACATTTTAGGAACACCAGGCGATTCGCTGACTGGTGCATCAGACAGGAGGGAACCCATATGCTGATCCGCGACGTCGAAAAATTCATGCGTGAACACGATATGGCCGCCACCAAATTCGGGAGGCTGGCCGCGCACGATCCGCGCTTTGTGCTTGATTTGCGCATGGGCCGCATTCCGCGGCCGACAACCGAAGCTCGCACTCGCAACTGGATGCGTGAATTCGCGCATCAGGCCCGTATCGCCATTCAAGGGGAGACCGCCCATGCTGCTGACTGAAACCGCTTTCGAAACGAAGACCGCCGATCCTGTCACGCCCCCTGCACCCGTGCGGCCCGCACGCCGTTACCGCTCGCGCCGAACCACAGCAGACCGTGTTCGCGAGGCACTGCTTATGCTCGCCGAAGGCCGCGCAGGCCTACTGTCGCACGAAGAAAAGGCGTGGTCTTCGATCACCTTCACTGGCACCCGTCACGAAGTGCTGCTGGACTTTGACGGGAAGGACGCCGTCGAAGTGGGCGAAGAATTCATCGCCAACTTGCCAGACCACGAATTCTGCATACCCGGACAGTTGGTCGCCGAAGCCACAGTGCGCGAAGTCGATCACCGCTTCGGCAGCGATGACGAGCGGATGGTGGTGACGGCAGTCTTGCTGTTGCTGGAGGAGAGTTAGGTACGCCTAACCACCAGGTTCCGAATTTCACTCATATCTTCCATGGCAAAACGGATGCCCTCGCGGCCCAGACCTGAATCCTTCACGCCGCCATAGGGCATGTTGTCGACCCGGTAGCTCGGAACATCGTTGATGACGACACCGCCGACATCAAGCCGGTCCCACGCATCGTACATCTGGAACAGATCACGAGTGAAAATGCCGGCCTGCAAGCCGAAGGTTGAACGGTTCACCTCTTCAAGCGCTTCATCGAATGTCGCAAACTTCTGGAGGATCGCCAGCGGACCGAAGGCCTCTTCGTTCAAGGCCTGCGCATCGCGGTGGACGTTTTCGAGCAGGGTTGCTTCGAGCATGTTGCCATTGGTCAGCGCGCCGCCCGTCAACAGGTCTGCCCCACCTTCGACCGCGTCGTCTATCCAGCCCTTGAGCCGGGTGGCCTCGCCTTCAGAGATCATCGGACCAACAAAGGTCTCGCGATCTTTCGGATCGCCTGCAATCAGCGTCTTTGTCTTTTCGACAAGCATGGGCTTGAACGTGTCGTAGACATCCTCGTGGATCAGGATGCGCTGCACGCCGATGCAGGATTGGCCAGACTGGTAAAAGGCGCCGAAAATGATCCGCTGCAATGCGTCATCCAGATCGGCATCCTTGTCGACAATCACCGCTGCATTGCCGCCAAGCTCCAGCACGACCTTTTTCTTGCCTGCCTTTGCCTTAAGCGCCCATCCAACACCTGGCGAGCCGGTGAAGCTCAGCAGCTTGAGTCGCTCATCTTCAGTGAACAGGTCAGCGCCATCGCGGCTCGCGGGCAAGATCGAGAACGCGCCTTCGGGCAGCACATCGCATTCGGCCAGCACTTCGCCCATTATAAGTGCACCGAGCGGTGTCTTGGACGCCGGTTTCATAACGAACGGGCAGCCCATGGCGATAGCAGGCGCGATCTTGTGCGCGGCGAGATTGAGCGGGAAGTTGAACGGCGAAATGAAACTGCACGGCCCGATGGGCACCCGCTTCCACATTGCGGAATAGCCGCGTGCGCGCTCCGAAATATCGAGCGGCATCACCTCGCCATAATTGCGCACCGCTTCTTCCGCAGCGATCCGGAACGTGTCGATCAGCCGGGTGACTTCGCCTTCGCTGTCATTGATCGGTTTCCCCGCTTCGACACACAATGCGTAGGCAAGCTCGTCAAACCGTTCTTTGAACCGGCTGACGCAGTGCATCAGCACATCCTGCTTTTCGAAGCTCGCCAGCCGCGCCATGGGCTCCGCTGCGTTCACAGTGCCTGCGATCGCTTCGTCAATCACATCGGGTGTGGCCAGCGCCGTGCGAAATGCCACTTCACCTGTGAATTTGTCGGTTACCGCAAGATCGGTATTGGGCTGCGCGGCTTTGTTGTTGAGATAGAGCGGATAGGTGTCTTTGAGGGTGGGCATCGGGTTCCTCCTGCCGGTCCGCGCCTTACAGCTGCGCGCTCAGGTCCTTGATGTCGTGGTTCAGAATTTGGTCGTTCTCTGAATAGTCGACCGGGCAATCAATCACGTGCACACCGGGCGCTTTCCCGGTTTCAGCCAGAACATCAGTCAGATGTTCACTGCTGGTGATCCGGTGGCCAATGGCGCCATAGCTTTCCGCGTATTTGACGAAGTCGGGATTGCCATAAGTCAGGCCGTAATCCTTGAAACCCATATTGGCCTGCTTCCAGCGGATCATCCCATAGGCGTCGTCGCGCAGGATCAAGACAGTCAGGTTCAAGCCAAGCCGCACCGCCGTTTCCAATTCCTGCGAGTTCATCATGAAGCCGCCATCGCCGCAGATCGCCATCACCCGCCGTTCGGGATAGAGCATGGCGCTCATCATGGCGCTGGGAAGGCCCGCACCCATCGTTGCCAAGGCATTGTCGAGCAGCACTGTGTTGGGGAAATACGCTGTGTAGTTGCGGGCGAACCAGATCTTGTAGACACCGTTATCGAGACAGATGATCCCATCATCCGGCATCGCCCCTCGGACTTGCCTCACCAGATGAGGGGGGAAAATCGGAAATCGTGTATCTGCTTCGAGCGGATCGGAATGCCTGACTTCATTCTTGCGATAGCAAAGCAAGCGTTCGAAATCCCACGCAGCTTGCGGTGTGACCGCTTCCTTGATCTGCCAAACCGCGTTGGCGATATCACCGATCACTTCGATCTGCGGGAAATAGACCGGGTCAACCTCGGCCGTATTGTTCGAGATATGGATCACCTTCGCCCCGTTATCGTCCATAAAGAACGGCGGCTTCTCGATCACATCGTGTCCGACATTAATGATCAGGTCTGCGTCCTCAATCGCTCGGTGGCAGAAATCACCTGATGAGAGAGCTGCGCATCCCAGAAACAGCGAGTGGCGTTCATCAAGCACCCCTTTGCCCATCTGCGTGGTGACAAAAGGTATTCCGGTCTTCTCGACAAACTCGCTCAGCATATTGCTGGTCATGCGGCGGTTCGCGCCTGCGGCAATAACCAGCACTGGCGATTTGGCTGCTTCGATGGCTTCGACCGCCAGTCTGACCGCTTTGGGCTCAGCCGATGGGCGGCGAGCCACGCTGCGTTCTATTGGATGGGTGAATGCATCCTCGGCTGCGATATCCTCCGGCAATTCAAGGTGCGACGCGCCTGGCTTCTCCTCTTCCGCCAGGCGAAATGCTTCGCGCACCCGGCTGGGAATGTTGTCGCCTGAATGCAGCTGATGGGCGAACTTTGTCACCGGCTCCATCATGGCCACCACATCAAGGATCTGAAATCGCCCTTGCTTGGAATGCTTGATCGGCTTTTGACCCGTGATTGCCAGCGTCGGCATACCGCCGAGCTGGGAATAGGCCACTGCTGTCATCATGTTGGTCGCGCCCGGGCCAAGGGTCGCCAGAAACACACCAGTTTTCCCGGTGTGACGCCCATAGGTCGCGGCCATAAAGCCAGCGCCCTGTTCATGCCGGGTCAGAACCAGCTTGATCGAGCTGTCGGAAAGGCTTTCGAGAAGATCGAGATTTTCTTCGCCCGGAACGCCGAAAACATATTCGACACCTTCTGCTTCAAGACACTCGACAAACAGATCGGAAGCCTTTCTCGGCACTGGGTTTGCGTCAGTCATTCTCGGTTCCTCCTTGTGGCCTGCAGGCATTGCCAAAAGGCGCGCCACTATGCCCTGTGTTCGCTGGACGTGTGACGAGCGTTACAGAAACCTTGAGACCGTTTTGCGACCAACGAACGAGATCGCAATGATATCCGGACTTTAGTACCCGCGCACCGGGTCGAAAATCGGTGCGACGGGTTCACCGCGAAGATACTTGTCGAGGTTGTCGAGGAAGCGCTCGGCTGATCGAATGAACATCTTGTCCTGCGCCCTGCCCGACAAGTGCATCGAGATATGCGCATTGTCGAGCGACCAGAGTTTGTGATCGGCAGGCAGCGGCTCTGGCGTCGTCACATCCAGAAACGCGCCTCCAATTGCTTTGCCTTCCAGCGCTTCGATCAAAGCTGGCTGGTCAATCACACTTCCGCGCGCCACGTTCACAATCACGCCATCGGGCTTCATTGCAGCGAGTTCATCAGCGCCGATCATGCCGTCAGTCTCGGGAGTCGCTGGCACAGCCAGAATAACCCAGTCGAATTCGCCCAGTCTGGCTCGCCATTGATCCGGGGAAAGCACACCTTCTCCGCCAGAACGCCGAACGACCGAAACTTCAACATCAAACGCTTCCAGTCGCGGTTTCACCAACTGCCCGATCGCACCGTAACCCAGAAGCAGCGCCTTAGATCCAGACAGTTCACGCTTACCGGGGCTGTCGAGCAACCATTCACGGCGATCCTGCGCTCGCACAACATCACGATAGCCTTTGGCGATGTTGAGCATGCCCATCACAACATATTCGGCAA
>JBCBHD010000236.1:0-4890 GCA_038526115.1 Pseudomonadota bacterium
TGCGGAGGGTGCCGTTGCGCGCAGTTTCGGGCGCTTGCAGCTCGAGTTGTCGGGCGCGCATGAGTTTGGTGCGGGGAGCGTGGCCGAGTTGAATACGGCTGGACGCTTTGGCCGCTTCAATTTCGGCACCAATTTGTTGGTATCGTTCGGAAACTTCACGAGTGAATTTGCCAATGAGGAACTCGATTACCGTGCTGGCTTCAATGTCGACACGTCGCTGAAACTCGGCAGGTTCGGGTTGCCGATCCAGGCGGAAGCCACGCATTCGAAGCTCAAGGACGGCTCCGAAATCAACGAGTTTCTCCTGACCACGTCTGTCAACGCAGGGCGGGTCGCGGTGTCAGCACAACTCGATCATCAGGAGCAGACCGCCAGTGCGACTACGCGGGCGCGGCAGGACACCCGTGTGCGCTTGCTCGCCAATACTCGACTTAAGGGATTGCGTTTGCGCGGCAATGCGACCTTCCTGTTGAGCGGCCGTCAGAAAGGGCTCGATACAGCTGACATCCGGATCGACAAAGAACTGGATCGTGACTCCGATCTACAGGGTCAGTTGGAATACATGGCGCGGTCAGACGAGTTCCGTCTTGCAGCGGGCTATTCGCGCAGGTTCGATAAGTTCTCCCTGCGAAGCGACGCCTTTGTCACGTCACGCGGGGGAGTTGGGGCAAATATCCAAGTTGCATTCAGCCTTGGCCCGGATCCGGTTGAAGGCGGAATTCGTGTCTCTCACACCAAGCTTGCCCGCAGCGGCCAGGCGGCCGTCACGGTTTTCCGTGATGACAATGGTGATGGGGTGCGCGGCCCGGATGAAGAATACCTCAAGGATGTTTTGGTAGAGGCAGGCTTGCGGACGACAGATGCCTATACAGGGGAGAATGGCAGAGCGATCGTTGATGATCTGCGCCCCTTCCGCCCGGTATTGGTCGGCGTAGATGAATCCACTCTGGGTGATCCATTCCTGGCGCCAAGCACCAAAGGTATCGTCATTACTCCGCGGCCGGGCGTGATCCAGCAAATCGAATTGCCGATGTCACCCACTGGCGAGATTGAGGGGCTCTTGCTGAACCCATCTGGCGTCTATCAGCCAGGAGTGAAAATCGAACTGCTCGACATGCGTGGAGCTGTCGTCGCCAACACGATCAGCGAGTTTGACGGCTTCTTCCTGCTGCAGAAGGTGCCTTACGGCGAATATCGTTTGCGCGTTGCGGAAGACGCTGCACGGAAGTTGGCCGTTCAGCAAGAGCTCATCAGCGCGAAAACGGTCGGTGGCCTGCGGGTCAATCGGGACCAGGACATTGTCCGCCTCGGTCCGATCAAGTTGCGCAATGCTTCTGGTGACCCTGAGAAAGATGACCCTATGGTCATTGCGGCAGGTGACGCCGCAGTAAAGGACGCGCCGCTACCCTGAGGTGCGGCGCGTTGTTTACTCGATTAGTTCTTGATCATCTTTACCGGACGCGGTGCAGGAACTGGGCGAGGGGCCTGCTTGATCATCTTTGGTGAAGGCGCCGGCGGGATGATCCGCGAACCTGGGATCCGCTCTTCGCGAACGGTCTCTCGCACAATCACACGCTGGCGGACTTCGGTGCGAACCGGAACCCAAACGACCTGCGGTTGCTGACAACCACACGCAGCCGAATAGCCGTAGTGGCCGGTGTAAGCAGGAGCGTAACCCGGATACGTCGTCGGATAGTAGCCGCCTGCTGGATACGGGATGGTCCGCGCAGCGCCAGGCTGACCATATTGCGAAAGATAGCCATCAAGCGCTGCTTCGCAGTCATAGCGGTCATTCTTCTTCCCACCGCCAATCAGATTGCCGAGCAGCAGTCCGGCAAGTCCGCCTGTACCTGCACCGATCAGTGTGCCAGCGAGACGCTCTCCATCAGCAACGCGATTTCCGATGATGCCTCCGGCAACCGCGCCGAGCAGGCCGCCGATGATTCCACCCTTTTCTTTTTCGCTGCGACCATCGGTGCGGCGGCGGCATTCCTCCAACCATTGCTCGCGCTCGAATACGATCGGTGCGGGAGCGGCAGGGCCACCGGGATAAGGTGCATAGCTCGGCTGCTGGATGAACGGACCACGTTTGACCGAATCAGGATACGGTGTGGAGCGCTCAATCCGGCGAGTCCGGGTGATTGTTTCGACTCCATCTGCGCCAATCGTAGTTTCGGTGTTGTAGCTTGGCGCAGGAAGAGAAGACGCATGGACCGGTGGTAGCGTGCGAACTTCAACCGGCTGGACCTGTGCTGGGACAGGAAGAGGCGGCAGTTCCGACTGGGCGATTGCTGGCGCCGCCAGCGAAAGCGCTGGCAAAGCGACCGCAAGAGCAGTCATGGCACGGAACGAAGAGCGAAGTGTCGGCATGGATTACCCCCGGACTAAAATGCGTTACGGCCCTCGAATCGCGCCGCTGGTTGCTCGTATGGTTAGCTAAATGTTTACCACTTGGCAGACTCAGCGACCAAGCTCCGCCTTGGTGCTGTCTCGTTTCGGGGCGATTGTTGCTCCAGACGTAAGTGTCAGATTCTCTTGGAGAGCATTGCGGCGAGCTGTTCCAGTCCGTGCGCATCGTCTTTCGTAAAGTGGGCAGGGCTGGGACTGTCGAGATCGATCACGGCAATGACCTGTCCATCTCTTTCAACTGGCACGACAACTTCGGACCGACTTGCCGCATCACATGCTATATGGCCGGGGAAGGCGTGGACATCTTCAACAAGTTGCGTTGCGCCTGACTGTGCGGCTGTACCGCAAACACCCGCACCAAGGGGAATCCGGATGCATGCTGGCCGACCAACAAACGGTCCCAGAACAAGTTCTTCACCTTCACTCTTCGCTGGCGCAATTCGATAGAAGCCTGCCCAGTTCAGATCAGGAACGAATTCCCAGATTAGCGCGGCGACATTGGCCATGTTCGCTACACTATCAGTCTCATCAGCGGTTAGCGCATCCGCTGCGTCTACCAGCTGTCGGTAGCGCTCATTGGTATCCAAGGCTGGATCTGGCTTGAAATCGTACATGTTTGGTCCCTTGAGATGAACGCGCGGTTGCCGCAAGCACCGCTGCGCTTTATCGCCATGAACATGGCTATTCTGCGCAAATCTGCAATCGCTCTGCTGATCATCATCCTCATCGCTGGGGTTGCGATCTATTTCCTATCACGCGGCGACACAGCTGAACTGTCCGTCGACGAAGTTGCCGGCACAGACCCGACCCTGGAAGAACCTGAGGCAGAGAATTTTCCGACAGTTCAAATCGCAAAGCCTGTTGGATGGGGTGATGGCGAATTGCCCGAGCCAGCTAAAGGCTTGAGTGTAAATCGCTTTGCCGAAGGGTTGGACCACCCCCGGGTGCTCTACGCGTTGCCGAATGGCGATGTTCTCGTAACACTTACACGCGCTCCAAAAAGTGAAAGTGACAGCGATGGCGGGGTCATGGCGACGATCCGCGGCTGGGTCGCGTCCTACCTTTTCTCCGAGGCAGGAGCTGCCGGAGACTCCCCCAATCAGATCGTTTTGCTGCGCGATGCTGATGGCGACGGCACCGCGGAAGTTCAGAAAGTCATTCGCGAAGAAGGGCTGGATTCCCCATCAGGAATGAGCTGGCATGATGGCACACTGTATGTCGCCAATCACAACGCCGTGCTCGCTTTTGACTATGCTCTTGGCGACGACGCGGTCACCGGTGAACCACGCAAGCTGATGGACCTTGCTCCTGGCGGTGGCCATTGGATGCGGAACATGGAAATCCACCCTCGTGGTGATCGTCTGTACGTTGCGGTCGGTTCGGTCAGCAATATCGGCGAAAGCGGCATGGCGGTTGAAGAAGGCCGCGCCATGATCTGGGAATACGACCTGACAGCCAACCGGCAACGCCAATTCGGTGCCGGACTGCGCAATCCCAACGGTATGGATTTCAGCCCATGGACCGGCGAGTTGTGGACGACGGTAAACGAGCGCGACATGCTCGGATCGGATCTGGTCCCTGACTATCTCACCAATGTACCGGTCGGCGCGCAATATGGTTGGCCGTGGATCTACTATAAAGACAACTTTGATCGCCGGGTCGACGCTCCAATGCCGCGTTTTCTGGACAGTTATGTTCGCAAGCCTGAATATGCGATGGGGCCGCACGTTGCGGCGCTGGGCCTGGTGTTCACAGCAGAAGGTCACCGGATGGGCGACACCATGTCGAGCGGTGCCTTTGTCGCGCGGCACGGTTCTTGGAATCGCAAGCCACCTTCGGGCTATGATGTGGTTTACGTGGCCTTTGACGAACGCGGCAATCCGACCGGAAAGCCGCAACCGGTTCTGACCGGGTTTCTCAATGAAGATGGCACGACAAAAGGTCGGCCTACCTGGGTCGAATGGGCCAGCGATGGCTCCTTGCTGGTTTCTGACGATACCGCCGGCATTATCTGGCGCACAGTGGCTCCTGATGCTGAGCCAGGTGCTGCGATTGTGCAGCTCACCGGTGAACCTTTGCCTGCGCCAGATCAGTTGCGCGATCCACGCGCTTCGTTTGAAGAGGATTACCTGCGTCGGCAAGCAGGTCAGTAAACCGGACGGCAGTTTTTGGTCAGAGGACCTTGTCGGCTCGTCCGGCAAGTTCGACGGCATATTGGTATGCTGTCCGCCCAGACCGATTGCCGCGCTGAATAGCCCATGCCAAGGCATCTTCTTCGTCGATGGTGATCCCCACTGGATCGGTGTAGCTGCGAACAATATCGAGGTAAGTCTCACGATCGCAGGGATGGAAGCCGATTGTCAGGCCAAATCGATCGGCTAGTGCCAAAGCGTCATCACGCTCATCGCGTTCATGCATGGCCTTGCTTTCATCTGGTTCGCGCTGCACAATCGCCCGGCGGTTTGATGTGACCGCAACACG
>JBCBHD010000237.1:0-4855 GCA_038526115.1 Pseudomonadota bacterium
AGTGCTGCTGGAAAACCGCATTGAGTACTTTCCGTTGTTCTGGGGGTCGCAGCGTACCGGGACTCTTTTGGTGCCGATTTCAACGCGGCTGACTGCGCCAGAGATCGCCTATATTGTCAAAGATAGCGGCGCTAAACTGCTCGTTACATCCCTCGCATTTGACGGCGTACTACCTGAAATCCGGGCGGCGTGCCCTGATGTTGAAATACTTCTCGCAGGATCGGATGGGGGCGAGAGCTTTGATGCGGCCTTATCCGCTCAGTCGGATGAGCCAATCGAAGACCAACGTGCTGGCGCCGTGATGCTTTACAGCTCTGGCACCACCGGGCGGCCCAAAGGCATTCGCCCTGCCCCTCCTGAGGACCCTGATCCACAAGCGCCAGTGCCTCTGATGGGCCTCGCCATGATGGGGGCAGGAATGCCGGCAGACGGTTCGATGGTCTATTTGTCACCCGCACCGCTCTATCACGCGGCGCCGCTGGGTTGGTGTTCGACGGCTCAGCGATTGGGCGGGACGGTTGTGGTGGTCGAAAAATTCGATCCCGAAGGCGTCCTTGCTGCGATCGAGAAGTATAAGGTGACTGACAGTCAGTGGGTGCCAACTCACTTTGTGCGCTCGCTTAAGCTGGATCCGGCAATCCGCACCAAATATGATCTATCCAGTCACCAGCGCGCACTTCATGCGGCGGCTCCTTGTCCGGTACCGATCAAGCAGGAGATGATCGAATGGTGGGGGCCGATCATCAACGAGTATTATGCGGGCTCCGAAGGGATCGGCATGACGCTGGTGAAGTCGCCTGAATGGCTCCAATATCCCGGTACAGTGGGCAAAGCGATCTATGGCACGTTGCACATTTGCGGGCCGGATGGTGAGGAACTGCCTGCCGGTCAGGACGGCCTTATCTATTTCGAGAATGCGCTCCTGCCCACCTATCACAACGATCCCGAAAAGACCGCTGAGGCGATGCATCCAAAAGGGTGGATGACCTTGGGCGATATCGGCCATGTGAATGAGGAAGGCTACCTCTTTCTCACAGATCGCAAGAGCCACATGATCATCTCAGGCGGGGTGAATATCTATCCGCAAGAAATCGAGAACCTGCTCGTTACCCATGACAAGGTGATGGATGCAGCGGTTATCGGCGCACCCGATCCCGACTTTGGCGAGAAGGTGGTCGCTGTGGTTCAGCCCATCGATATGGCTGACGCAGGCGAGGCTCTAGAGGCTGAGCTACGCGATTTCCTCGCGCCGAACCTTGCGCATATCAAGATGCCCAAACTCTTTGATTTCCGCCCGGAATTGCCGCGCGAGGCAAATGGGAAGCTCTACAAACGCGAGCTGCGCGACGAATATGAAGCGAAAGCGAAGGGGTAAGCGTTATGGGAGATATTGCAGTCCTGCCTGAGGATGTCGCGCGCCAAGTGATTGCTCCGGAAAGCTATGCTGAATGGGACGGCTTGCTTGATGTCTTTGATGATCTGCGCGTCAATGCGCCGGTGGCCAAGGTCGTCGCTGAAGATGACGTGTTTGAACCGTTCTGGCTGATTACCCGCTACGAAGATGTGACGCGCATTTCGAAGGACAACAAAACCTTCCTCAACAATCCCAAGCCGGTGGTTTTTGCGACGCGTGAAGCGACGGCCTTTGCCCAAAAGGCCACGGGATCGAATATGCTGGTGGATTCGCTGGTCGTGTTCGACGCGCCGATCCACCCCAAATATCGCAAGCTCACTCAAGACTGGTTTATGCCGCGCAACCTCAAGCTGATTGAGGGCGAGATTCGTGGGCTGGCGGACAAGCTGGTTGAGAAGATGCTCGATAGCGGTGCTGAGGTCGACTTTGTGAAGCAAGTCGCTGCGCCCATGCCGCTCCATGTGATCATGCAGATCCTGGGCATTCCCGAAGAAGACGAACCTCGCATGTTGATGCTCACACAGCAAATGTTTGGCGGTCAGGATGCCGACCTTTCCGGCAGTGGCATGGAGAATATGACGCCGGAGCAGGTGCTTCAGCTAGTGTCAGGCGCGGTGAAGAGTTTTGAAGAGTACTTTGCAGGGATTGCTGCTGCACGCCGCGCGAACCCCACGGATGATGTCGCCAGTGTGATCGCCAATGCGACCGTCGACGGCGAGCCTTTGCCCGACCGGGATATGGCTGGCTATTACATCATCATGGCCGCAGCCGGCCATGACACCACTTCCGCCACAATGTCTGGCGCGATGCTCGCATTGGCGCGCGACCCTGATGAGTTTGCGCGGGTCAAAGCTGATCGCTCATTGCTGCCCGGCCTTGTCGAAGAAGCAATCCGGTGGACCACGGCGGTTCAGCATTTCATGCGCACGGCGGCTGAGGATGTGGAGATCGGCGGACAGCAGATCAAAGCTGGCGACTGGATGATGCTCAACTATGTCGCCGCCAATCATGACCCGGCTCAGTTCGACAATCCGCGCGATTTTGACGCGAGCCGCAGTCCGAACCGTCATATGGCGTTTGGAGCCGGAGCGCATCAATGCCTTGGCCTCCATCTGGCGAGGCTACAAATCAGGATCTTGTTTGAAGCGCTGCTCGACCGCATCGAATCGGTTGAATTGGCGGGAGAGCCAGCACGGTCGAGTTCGACCTTTGTTGGGGGCCTAAAAACGCTGCCTTTGCGAATAAAACCCGCTTAATCGCAACTGCGCAAGCCCTCGATGTGGGGAGCGTTTTGAACAATGCAAGAGCATTCATGCAATAATCGTTCGCGAAGCGTATTTATCGTGCTTCAATGACGATTTTCCTGTTATTTCCAAGAAACATGTGTTAATCCAACATTCATGGGAAAAACTTGTGAAACCAACTCTGCTGGACTGCCAGCGGAGCTGTTTGCGCACACCAAAATTGGCATTACTTTGGCCATAATTGTCACTAAAACCGTGAAAGGGGGATCTGCATGACTCTACTAGAACCACACAACCTACCCTTTGCGGCGGCAGCAATATTGCTGCTCTTCATCGCATTGGCGCAGGTGATTGGCATGGGCGACTTGCTCGAAGGAGCAGACGCAGATGTCGATTTTGACCTCGATGTTGATGGGGGTGACGGTGTCGATGGGTTTGCTGGCGATGGAGTGCTGGCAAGCGCTCTGAGCCTTCTTGGTATTGGGCGAGTTCCGATCCTGATCTGGCTGTCAGTATTGCTCTTCGTGTTTGCCGCGATTGGTGTGGCGGGGCAGCAAATCTTGATCGGAGCCATTGGTGCACCTTTGCCAATGCTGCTTGCCGGACTGGCTGCTGGTGCTGCAGCGCTGCCAGTGACGGGCATTCTTACCCGCCCGCTCGAAAGGCTGCTCCCCAAGGATGAGACGAGCGCAGTTGGACTTGGCAGCCTTGTCCGCCGCGATGCGGAGATACAGATCGGGACCGCGCGTGCAGGCTCACCTGCTCGTTCGAAAGTTCTGGATCATCACGGCCAAGCACATTTTGTGATGGTCGAACCCAATGACCCGGCAGGCGAGTTGCGCGAAGGTGACACCGTGCTGCTGGTCCGCCGCGAAGGGGAGACCTTCTACGCGGTGCCATATGAAAACAGATTACTGGGCCTTGAGTGAAACAATAGTGGGATAAGGCCACTCACATAAGCGCCGCGCGCTGAACCCGGAAGACGCAGCGCAGCGCTCTAAACGCAACAGGAGAAGAAATGGAAAGTTTACTTGAACTAGCAATCTGGGTCGGCCTCGCTTTTGTCTTCCTACTGATCATCTTCATCGTCCTTACCAGCCTCTACCGCCGCGCTTCGAAAGAGATCGCGTTTGTTCGGACGGGTGTTGGCGGTGAGAAGGTTGTCATGAATGGCGGCGCTCTGGTGGTCCCGGTCTTCCACGAAACCATGCCGGTGAATATGAACACGCTCGTGCTCTCAGTCATCCGCCGCGATGCGGAGGCTCTGATTACGCTCGACCGTTTGCGGATCGACGTTAAGGCTGAATTCTATGTTCGCGTTCGTCCCGATGCTGGCGCGATTGCGATGGCCGCGCAAACCTTGGGTAGCCGCACGATGCAGCCCGAGATGCTCAAAGACCTCGTCGAAGGTAAATTCGTTGACGCGCTGCGCTCCGTGGCTGCGGGAATGAGCATGAACGAACTGCACGAACAGCGCGCAGACTTCGTCCAGAAAGTGCAGCAAGTGTCATCAAACGACCTTGCGATGAACGGTCTTGAGCTGGAATCGGTCTCTTTGACCGGCCTCGACCAGACGAGCATCGAGCACTTCAACGCCAACAATGCCTTTGACGCAGAAGGTCTAACCAAGCTCACCGAGCAAATCGAAGCCCGTAAAAAGCTGCGCAACGATATTGAGCAAGACACGCGCGTTCAGATGGAGACGAAGAACCTCGAAGCCGATCAGCGTTCGTTCGAAATCGGACGTGACACCGAATATGCGCGTCTCCAGCAGGAGCGTGAGGTTGAGGTGCGCCGTGCTTCACAGACTTCGGAAATCGCCCGCGAACAGGCCGAGCGTCAGCGCGAAGCCGATGCCGCTCGGATCGAGGCGAAGAAGCAGGTCGATGCCCAGCAGATTGAGGCTGACCGTCTCGTCGAAGAAGCTCGGATTGACCAGCAGCGAGCTCTCGAAATCGCTCGTCAGGAGCAGCAGATCGAGGTGCAGAACAAGTCTCGCGAAGAAAGCCAAGCCAAAGCTGAAGCTGATGCGGCGCGCGCCAAAGCGGTTGCTGCCGAAGAGCAAGTCACAACCTCTCGTGAAAGCGAAGTTGCTGAGCGTCAGAAGAAGATCGAGCTGATTGAAGCGGCGAAAGTCGCCGAGCGTGATGCGATCCAGATCAAGGTAGAAGCGGAAGCGGAGAAAGACGCCGCGACC
>JBCBHD010000238.1:0-4848 GCA_038526115.1 Pseudomonadota bacterium
GGAAGCGAAGGCAGACGCAGCAATCGCGGGCAGAGGCAATCGCAGTTTCAGCCCGCAGCCAAAGTTGATCGCACCATTATCTACGGGCAGCATCAGCGGCAGCAAATCGATGTTTATGAGCCAGATGATGCAGTGGACGAGCTGCCGCTGGTGCTTTTTGTCCATGGCGGGGGCTGGTCATTCGGCAATCACAAAATTTCGGTCCAGTCCAAGCCCGATCATTTCAACGAAGCTGGCTATTACTTCGCCTCTACCGGCTACCGAGTCCTGCCAGATGCCCCTGTCGAGGATCAGGCAAAAGACATTGGCGCGGCGCTAATGGCGCTGCGCGGACAGGCCTCAGCCATCGGATTTGATCGCGATCGGATCGTGCTGATGGGGCATAGCGCAGGCGCGCATCTGGCGGCATTGGTGGCGAGCGATCCGCAATATGCGGGTGATGCCTTCGATGCGATCAAAGGCGTCGTGCTGCTAGACAGCGGAGCCTATGAAATCACCAGCAGCTTGGCATCGGCAGAACCGCGCTCGCTTGATCTGTACCGCCGTGTTTTCGGAGAAGATCAGGCGCGGCAGACTGCTCTGTCTCCGGTAACGCATGCAGGCGGACCTGATGCGCCAAACTGGCTCGCCCTCTATGTCGAGGAACGGGAGAAGACGAAAGCGCAAGCAGAAGCGCTTGTCAGCGCTTTGTCCAGCACCGGTGCAAACGCGCAGGCAGTTGCTGTTTCGAATACGGACCACGGGCGCTTGAACCGCGAGATAGGGACAGCAGCCGGTACGCAGCAAACCCAAGCGGTTGATGCGTTTCTCAGCCGTATCTTTGCGGGCTAGAGTCCAACCAGCTCCGTTCCGCGCAAAACGTGCGTGCATCCCAGCGTTTTGGGATCATCGTCTTCGGAAAGCTGGGCAAGCGTTCGTGCGCCAGCGATCCGCAAACCCTTCGCTGCATCTTTGTCGTAGCCGAACGGCAGGAACACCGTTTGAGGCGCGGCCGGTTCTGGAGCCATCTCCGCCAGCCGATCCACGTAAAGCGTAAAGCCAGTTGCTGGCTCATCGCTGCCGCCAATCGCGTAGGTTCCGCCGCGTCCGGCCGCGCCGCGCAAACCTTCGGCATAGATCGTGAAACCAAACCAGCTTTGATATTCGAACCCATAGCGTTCAGTCGGATCCAGAGTGATCCGCGCAGCATCACCCACCCGATTGGCTATCGCTTCCAGCCCCTTGAGACGGGTCGCAAGCGCGCCGCCAGCATCAAGCTCTCGAAGCTTGGTCAATGCTTCGGCAAACGGTCCGGTGGCATAGAGCAGAGGCAGATAGGCCTCACCACCGACAGCCTTCAGACCGCCCGCATCTTTGGTATCCAGTTCTCTCCGGATCGCTTCGACTGTATCTGCGGTCATGGACAAGTCCTGCGCAGTCAGCGTGTCGACCAGATCGGGCAGGGTGAAATCGACCGAAATTCCCGTAAGTCCCGCAGCCTTCAAAGCCTCAATGGCCAGCATCACGATTTCACTCGCCGCTTCGACTGTATCAGCTCCGATCAGTTCACCACCAAGCTGCAAGCGCTCCCTGGCCGGATCGAGCTGGCTCGCCTGGATGACGGCGGTATCGCCGCAATATGCCAGCCGGAGCGGTCGCGGCGCATCCTTGAGACTGGTCGCTGCTACGCGGCCAATCTGCGGCGTGATATCGCTGCGCAGCGCCAATGTCCTGAGGCTTGCGGGATCCACGAAGCGGAACATTCGACGCGTGTGAATGCCTTCCATGCGGCTCGCCAGCGAATGCTCGAATTCAAGCAGCGGAGGCCTCACTCGGTCGTAACCGTGCGAATCAAGTACATCGAGACAGGCACGCATGGCCGTGGTGATGCGGGCAGCGGAGCGAGGCAGGCGGTCTTCCAGACCTTCTGGCAGCAGATCGGAGGAGTGGGTCGGGGCTTTAGTCATCGATTTATCCGTCATCCCGGCATTGCGGCGGGACATATGTCAGTTGCGGCCCGACTGTGCCGATAGTGGCCCCGGGTCAACCCCGGGGCCACTTCAAGATCAAAATTCCAAAGCCTTGGCCAGATTCACACCTTCCAGCGCTTCAGCTTCAGCCACGACATCAGGGCTCATGGCTTCATCCAGGCTCAACAGCAGAACCGCTTCTCCGCCCGCATCACGGCGGCCGAGGTTGAAGGTTCCGATGTTGATGCCGTGATTGCCCAGCAGCGTCCCGATGCGGCCAATGAAGCCCGGCTTATCGTCATTGACGACATAGAGCATGTGCCCATCCAGATCGGCTTCGATACCGATGCCGAAAATCTCGACCAGCCGCGGAGCTTCATTGCCGAACAGCGTCCCTGCTACCGATCGCGCACCTTGCGAAGTTTCAACCGTTACACGGATCAACGTGCTGAATGCGCCTTCGCGTTCGTGGCGGATTTCGCTGACTTCGAGACCGCGCTCTTTGGCGAGATACGGAGCGTTGACCATGTTCACCGTGTCGGAATAGCGGCGCATGAAACCCGCAAGCACAGCGCCAGTGATTGGCTTGCCATTCAGTTCAGCGGCTGCACCTTCACGCTCGATGCTGATCTTCGTCAGATTGCCATGCGCCAGTTGGCCCACCAGCGAGCCAAGCTTTTCAGCAAGCGCCATGTAAGGCTTCAGCTTCGGTGCTTCCTCAGCGGAAAGGCTCGGCATGTTCAACGCGTTGGTGACACCGCCATTGACGAGGTAATCCGCCATCTGCTCGGCGACTTGCAGCGCGACATTGACCTGCGCTTCGGTGGTAGAGGCGCCGAGATGCGGAGTGCAGATGAAGTTAGGTGCTCCGAAAAGCGGGTTTTCCTTCGCCGGTTCAGTGGCAAACACATCGAGAGCCGCGCCAGCAACCTGGCCGCTTTCAAGGCAATCACGCAGTGCGGCTTCATCGATCAACCCGCCGCGCGCGCAGTTGACGATGCGGATACCGGGCTTGGCATTCTCCAACCGCTCGCGGCTCAGAATGTTGCGAGTCTCGTCCGTCAACGGGGTGTGCAGCGTCACGAAGTCGGCGCGCGACAGGAGTGTGTCGAGATCGACTTTCTCGACGCCCATTTCGACGGCGCGATCCTCCGTCAGGAAGGGATCGTAAGCGATGACCTTCATCTTCAGCCCCTGTGCGCGGCTGGCAAAGATCGATCCGATATTGCCCGCGCCGATCAGGCCAACGGTCTTGCCGGTGACTTCGACCCCCATGAAGTCCTTCTTCGGCCATTCCCCTGCTTGCGTGCGGGTGTTTGCCGCCGGGATCATCCGGGCCAGAGCCATCGTCATGGCAATGGCGTGTTCAGCGGTTGTGATCGAGTTACCGAACGGGGTGTTCATCACCACCACGCCTTTGCCGGACGCGTAGGGGATATCGACGTTATCGACGCCAATACCTGCGCGACCAATGACCTTCAGATTGGTGGCAGCATCAAGAATCTCCGGCGTCACCTTGGTCGAAGAACGAATGGCGAGACCGTGATACTCGCCAATGCGCGCCTTCAATTCCTCCGGCGTCTCGCCGGTAATCACATCAACATCGCAGCCGCGCTCTTCAAAAATGCGTGCAGCGTTCGGGTCCATCTTGTCAGAAATGAGTACTTTGGGTTTGGTCATGGGGAATTCCTTTGCTCAGCTCGGCGCAACGGAGCGTGCGGGCCGATGGATTGGGGGAGGAGGATAGCGGCGGCCCGATTGCCGGGCCGCCAGCCGATCAGCCGTTCTTGACGGATTCGTAGGCCCACTCGATCCACGGCAGCAGACGTTCGATGTCTTCCACCTCAAGCGTGCCGCCGCACCAGATGCGCAAGGATGGCGGCGCATCGCGGTAGCCGTTGAAATCATATCCAACGTTCCGCTCTTCGAGCATTTTCACGATTTTCTTAGGGACGGCCGCCTGTTCTTCTTCAGAAAGGCCATTGTACCAATCGCCGGTGAACTTCATGCACACACCGGTATTTGTGCGCTTCGCCGGGTCCGAGACCATGTTTTCAAGCCACGGCTTCGCTTCGATCCAGTCTTTCACGATCTTGGCGTTTGCATTGGCGCGCTCAAACATCGCCTTGCGACCACCAATTGACTTCGCCCATTCAAGCGCAGCGATGTAGTCTTCGGTTGCCAACAACGAAGGCGTGTTGATGGTCGCGCCTTCGAAGATGCCCTTGTTGATTTTGTCGCCCTTCTTGATGCGGAAGAGCTTGGGCAGCGGCCATTCGGGATCATAGCTTTCGATCCGTTCCACCGCTTTGGGCGATAGGATCAGCATGCCGTGCTGCGCTTCGGAGCCCATCACCTTCTGCCAGCTGAATGTCGTCGCATCGAGCTTGGGCCAATCCATCTCCATCGCGAAAATGGCGCTGGTCGCATCGTTGATCGTGATGCCTTCGCGTCCCGGCTCCAGCCAGTCGGTGTCCGGGATCATCGCGCCAGATGTCGTCCCGTTCCACGTGAACACCACATCATTGCGCTGAGGGATGGTGGTGAGATCGGGGATCTCGCCATAATCAGCAGAAAGCGTTTGCAGGTTCGGCAACTTCAGCTGCTTGACCGCGTCCTGAATCCAGACATTGCCAAAGCTTTCCCACGCTGCGACCGTTGCCGGGCGCGCGGGATCAAGCATGGTCCACATCGCCGCTTCGAGAGCGCCAGTGTCCGATGCCGGCATGATACCGACGAGATAATCATCCGGTACACCCAGCAGTTCACGCGTCAGATCGATCGCGTATTTCAGGCGGCCTTTTGCGAGCGCTGAACGGTGCGAGCGACCGAGCGAATCCGTTTTCAGTTTGTCGAGGGACCATCCGGGGAACTTGACCGTCGGGCCGGATGAAAATTG
>JBCBHD010000239.1:0-4830 GCA_038526115.1 Pseudomonadota bacterium
GATGTAATCGATCACAATCAGGGAAGAGGCGGTCAGCTCATAGTCCGACCTGCCGAAATCAAGCGATTCCTGCCCGAAATATGGATCTTCAGATTCGTACATATGTCACGCCCCGCGAGCGATCATGTAGCCGGTTTTCCTTGAAATGGCACAAAAAAAGGGCGGCCCCGTGTGGAGCCGCCCATTTGAGTTGAGGAACTCTTCGCATTGCTGCTCCGAGCCCTTCGGGTCGCAAGACAGTCTCTAGACACACTTTATCAGGAAGAATTGTATGCAAACGACAAGGTTTAACACTGAGTTACTGCAGAAGTGAGGTAAGCGCACCGCAGAACGGCTCAAACCCCCGTTTAGCGAGTCGCAGCGGATCCGAATCGATTCGCGCAACCGGTACTCGACAGCACGAATCAAACCGGCTTAGGCGATCACTATGCTGTTTCGACTTCTCAAGCCCGCCATATTCGCGCTCGATCCGGAAACCGGGCACCGATTGGCTATCGCTTCGCTGAAAAAGCTCCCGGCACGAAACTTTGCATCGTCGCTGGCAAAGCCTGGACCGCTGGCCACACAGGTTGCAGGATTAGACTTTCCAAATCCGGTTGGAGTCGCTGCAGGATTCGACAAGGATGCCGAGGTACCCGATCCACTGCTTGGCCTCGGCTTCGGATTTACAGAAGTTGGCTCGATCACACCGCGCGCGCAGGCTGGAAACCCCAAGCCGCGACTTTTCCGACTGGTCGAGGATCAGGCCGTCATCAATCGAATGGGCTTCAACAATAGCGGTGCGCAAGCTGCATTGGCGCGGCTCAAAGCCCGCGAAAATCGACCTGGTATCGTTGGCATCAATATCGGAGCAAACAAGGATTCGGATGACCGCGTCGCCGATTATGCGACCATGACAAGACTGATGGCTCCCTACGCCAGCTATCTCGCGGTCAATATTTCAAGCCCAAACACGCCCGGGCTAAGAGCATTGCAAGATGAGTCCGCTTTGATCGGATTGATTGACGCGGTGATCGAAGCCAGGGAAAATGCCGGAAGCACAAGCCTGCCTCCCATCTTCCTAAAAGTCGCACCTGACCTCGAACCCGCCGATATCGATGCAATAGCGCGGATTGCGCTCGACAAGCGCTTGGGTGCACTAATCGTCTCCAACACCACTATAAGTCGCCCTTCGTTGCGATCCCACCATAGTAAGGAAACCGGTGGGCTCTCAGGAGCACCTTTGCGAACAATGGCTCTGCAACGACTCCGTGACTTCAGGACAGCGACCGGAGGGGAAATACCGCTTGTCGGAGTGGGCGGCATCTCTAGCGCAAAAGACGCTTGGGAACGGATTCGTGCGGGTGCCAGTTTAGTCCAGCTTTATTCGGCAATGGTGTTTGAGGGCCCTGGTCTGGGTGCGCGAATTGTGAATGGACTCGACCGTTTGATGAAGCGCGATGGCTTCTCCGGCATTGCCGAAGCCGTCGGAACCGAATAGCGAAATTACCCATGACAAAGACAATCCTCTCATGCCTCGCAATGGCCGCATCGCTTGTGAGCTGCGCCGAGTATAACACACCCACTTCGACACCTACGGCAAGTGCACAAGAAACCTCCACCGGGGCTGTCAGTTCAGCTGATCCACGTGCCACCGCTGCGGGAGAGGAAATTCTCGCGAAAGGCGGTTCCGCGACCGATGCCGCGATAGCGGTAATGCTGGCGCTGACAGTGGTCGAGCCGCAAAGCTCTGGTATCGGCGGTGGCGGCTTCATGGTCAGGACTGACGGAACCGACATCGTGACGATTGATGGCCGCGAAACCGCGCCAGCGGCAGCCACCGGAACGCGGTTTCTTGACGAAAACGGTGAAAGGCTGCCCCGCGAAACTCGTGTCATTTCCGGGCTGAGCGTCGGTGTCCCGGGCAATATCGCCCTCGCGGCCAAGGCGCATGCCAAATATGGGAAACTGCCCTGGGCGGATCTGTTTCAGCCCGCAATCAGGCTGGCCGAAGATGGTTTCGTGATGAACCTGCGGCTGAATGAATCACTGTCAGGCCGCAAGGCTCGAGCGGGAAAGACCGAAGCAGCCAGAAGCGTCTTCTTCGGTGCCGATGGTGAAGCCAAGCCTGTTGGCACCTTGATACGCAACGAAGAATTCGCCGAAACGCTTGTCGATCTGGCCGAACGCGGGCCCGATGCAATGTACAAATACAACGCTGTCAGCCTCGCCGAATATGTCGCCGGGGAAACACCACAAGACGGCAAGATGACCGAAAGCGACGTCACATCCTACACAGCGAAAGATCGCGACCCTGTTTGCGCACCGTACCGGACATACAAGGTCTGCGGCATGGGACCGCCCTCGTCAGGCGGCGTGGCGGTGGCCCAGATGCTTGGCCAGCTCGAAAGGTTCGATCTCGCTGCGCTCGGCCCGGAAAGTCCGGAATTCTGGCATCTTTTCCTTGAGTCTCAGCGGATCGCCTATGCAGACCGCGAACTGTATATTGGCGATGAGGATTTTGTAGCAGTTCCGATAGCAGGGCTGATCGACCCGGCATACGTTGCGAGCCGCAGCGCTTTGATCGACCCGGCAAAGGCTCTTCCAGAGGCCAAGCCTGGTACCCCGCCCGGCGCTCCCCTCGCTCGCGCCGATGGTGATGAGCCTGTCGAGCAAGGGACCACCCACTTCTCTGTGGTTGACGCGGAAGGCAACGCAATCAGTTACACGTCGACCATCGAGGGAGCGTTTGGATCAGGACTTTTCTTCGGAGGGTTCTATCTCAACAACGAACTGACCGATTTCAGCTCGACTCCAGAGGCCGAAGGCAAGCCAGTGGCCAACCGGGTTGAAGGTGGTAAACGCCCCCGTTCTTCAATGGCGCCGACAATCGTGTTTGATGAAAATGGCGAAGTCGTCTTGGTCATCGGCGCGGCAGGCGGCCCGACGATCCCCGTCCAAGTTACCCGGTCCATCATCGGCGTTCTCGATTTCGGCATGACAGCACAAGAAGCGCTAGGCCTTCCGCTTATCATGGCCTTTGGGCCAACGGTGATCTTCGAAGAAGATACCGCACTTACGGGCATGGAAGATGACTTCAAGGCACGCGGCCACGATCAAATTCGAAGTTTCTCACCGTCGCTCAAAACCAATGCCCTTCGGCGGACCAAAGCCGGTTCGTGGGAAGTTGCGACAGATCCGCGAATCGAACCCAAACTGGTTTACGAGTAACACTCTGAAACTGTCTGATTTCGTAGCATTAGGCCCATGGTTGTCCCCCACCCTGAACTTGCCGCTACGGCATTCAGGCCCTAATTCGGATGCTTAGAGAAAGAACAATTCGCTCGAGGTGCCGCAAAACGCGGCGCACTTGAGGGAAGAGGAGCAAGTGTCAGTGCATTCCCCAACCGCGCCGCAGGGCGCCGCACCGGTCGTCAATCCGGCTGATAACCAACACCTGCAGGATATTGATGGCGCAAGAAATCTGGTTGAGATCTTTCTCAAGCGGGCTGACGAGAAGGGTGAGGCTCCGTTTCTCGGCCGTAAGCGCGATGGCGAATGGACCACGCAAAGCTGGCGCGAAGTGGCTGACCAGGTCTGCTTGCTCGCTGAAAGCCTGCGCCATATCGGCTTGACCGACGGAGACCGCGTGGCGCTGGTGTCAGAGAACCGGCCAGAATGGTGCATAGCAGACCTGGCGATCATGGCTGCGGGCTGCATTTCCGTACCGACCTACACCACCAACACCGAACGCGATCATTGCCACATCCTCGACAATTCCGGGGCGCGAGCTGTCATCGTTTCGAACGAGAAACTGCTTGGTCCACTGCATGGCGCAATCCAATCAACGGGCATTGCCGAACACGTAATCGGGATCGAAGACTTGCACCGCCATCAGGCGAGCAGCTTTGAGTATCACGATTGGAGCAAATTGATCGAAGGCGATGCTGCTGCAGCGCGAACGGCGGTCGAGGAGCGGATGGCCACCATCACTCGTGAAGATACGGCGTGCCTTATCTACACTAGCGGCACCGGCGGTGCGCCGCGCGGTGTGAAGCAGCATCACGGATCCATTCTTTGCAATGTGGCGGGTGCAGCAGAGATCCTGATCACCGATTTCGGGATCCAGGACGAACGCTTCCTGTCCTTTCTCCCGCTTTCGCACGCCTATGAACACACTGGCGGACAATATCTGCCAATCGCTGTCGGGGCAGAGATCTTCTATTCTGAAGGCCTCGAAAAGCTCGCATCGAACATTGAAGAGGTTCGTCCAACGATTATGGTCGTGGTTCCGCGCCTCTTCGAGGTTCTGCGCACGCGGATCATCAAACAGATCGAAAAGCAGGGCAAAGTCGCCAACTTCATGCTCGATAAGGCTATCAGGATTGCTGATAACTCGAGCGAAGGCAAAACGCGTTTGCGCGATAAGCCGATGAATTTCCTCGTTGAAAAGACGCTTCGTCCAAAGATCCGTCAGAAGTTCGGCGGCCGGATCAAGGCGATGGTTTCAGGCGGTGCGCCGCTCAACCCCGATGTCGGCAACTTCTTCGAAGCCATGGGGCTGACGATGCTGCAAGGTTATGGCCAGACCGAAGCGGGACCGGTCATCAGCTGCAACCGACCACAAGTCGGCTTGAAGATGGACACAGTCGGCCCGCCGATGCGCGGAGTTGAGATCCAGATCGCCGACGATGGTGAGATCCTGTGCCGCGGTGAGTTGGTGATGCACGGATATTGGCAAAACGACGCCGAAACCGCCCGCACGATTCAGGATGGCTGGCTCCATACCGGCGATATCGGCCATCTGGATGAAAAAGGCCGGATCAAGATCACTGATCGCAAGAAAGACAT
>JBCBHD010000240.1:0-4811 GCA_038526115.1 Pseudomonadota bacterium
CCTCGGCTTGCGCTTCTTCACCCTGCAAGTCGAGGGATTGGATGCCGTCATCGCGCGCAGTCAAACGCTTATCAGCAACGCTGCGGATAACCTCATGGGGCGCGGCGGCAACAGCGATGATGACGATGACGATAGCGATGATGACGATAATGGCGGCGATGATCCTGTACCTGCTGAGCATCCGCGTGCCTCATTCGAGGTTACTGGGAGACGCCCTGATCCCACTCCGGATGGAAAGGGAATTACGCACACTCCATCCACCAGCGGTAATGACGAAGTTCTGACAGTCGAAGGGGAGGGCGCTCGCGTCACTATCGACGGGGTTTCGCAGAGCGTGGGCAGCGATGGGCAATTGCGTGTTTCCGTTCCCCCGGGAGAGAGCCGCGCAATCGAAGTTGTTTATCCCGCCGTGGTTGAGACCGAGACGTTCGATCTCTTCTTCCTCAAAGACAAGCCAGCGGAGCGCGGGTTTGAAGATAACCCACCGAGCAGTTCTTTCCTGGCATATGTCAACAACACCACCAGCGATCCGCGTTTCCGCAATGCGAGCGCTGTACGCGATGCGTCCAGCCAACCCGCAGGAGATGGTTCGCAAAGGCTGCAAAACTGGGTGCGTAACAACCTTTCTGGGTCTCGCAGCGTCAGCATTGAGGCGTTTGCGAGCTTTGAACGCGAAGAGCGAGAGGATGAGGATAAAGATCTGTCGCTCCGGCGTTTGGAAGTCGCTGAAGCTATTGTACGCCGCGCAGGCGGACGGGTGACCAATCGCGGCTGGTCCGGGCATTTGGTTGCAAAGGGTGAAGGGCGCAGAGATGCCGAGATCGATCGTCGCGCTTCGATCACGGGTACTGTCAGCAACGGCAGTGAAGTCCGGATCACTGGCACTCTGTCACGGCCGGAAGTGTCTCAGCCACGGCCGCGACCCAACCCCAATCCCAATCCAAACCCGACACCCACTCCGACACCAGCGCCTTCAGCGTTGGCGACCACTCCCGCGGCGGTTTCACTCAAACTGAAATTTGTACGACAGGAAGAGCGCAAGACTTTGACGGTCGTCTACAATCGCCAACAGGCGGTAGAGCGAACATTCGCTCCCCAAGGTACCTTTGGACTGATGCTGCAAGGGATCAACAAGGATGAACATTTCACAAGCGTGAACTTGGATTCTGCATTCTTCCGCGAGTTTGAGATCGAAGCATCTGCACCGATCGATTTCGACGCGATTGGTTTGGCGAGTGCGCAGGTCTCGATTGACTATGGTAGTCCCGAACACAGCAACGGTGTAATTCATCGTGAAATGTCTTTCCGATCTGGCGATGATGAAACCCAAACCAAAGCTTTCTTCCTGAACGAAGAACTCGATCTCTTTTACAAGCTTGGTATCACCTACAACTTCAGAGGTGGAACCGATTGGGAGGGAGAAGAGCTGGCGTACGAGATTCCGGCAACGCTTTCCGAAGATCGCAGTTTGCATATCGATCCGCATCTTCACCTCGGTTTCAAGACAGTTCGCGTCTATCCGCATCGCATTGATGCGGATGTAATCGATCGGATTGAATTGGCTCTTCGTTACGAAGACCCGACCGGATGGGTTGCGACAAAACGTATGAATGTGAAGGCAGGTGATCCTGAGTTCATCTGGAAGCTGCGTCAGTCGTCGCGCAATGCGCCATTCAGCTACAGCTATCAGATGACGCACCACCTTCTGGATGGTGGCACGGTCGTTGGCGATCCGATGTCGACAGACCTGCCGGAACTGGGCGTCTCAGACCCGTTCCCGCACGCGATCAACCTGTTCCTGATCCCGGCTATGGACCCTGGCCGTACGCGGTTGGCTATCGTCGAGATTGAGTACGATCCAGGTGGAGGCGCTCCATTGCGGCGCAAAAGGGTGCAGGTGCTGAGTTCGCAAACCAGCTCCATCGAACAGCGTTTCAGCATTACAGATCCCACGCGAACCACCTACAGGATGCGTCAGACCATCATCGGTCAGGATAGCTCTGTGCGGGTTCTGCCATGGGAAGAACGCACGGATACGCAGATCATCATTGCCGGATGACTGCTAGAAGGCCGGTGTCTCCTCTCACGCACCGGCCTTCAACTGTTTCACCAGTGATTGGGCGGCTGACCAAACGTCTTCCCACGTATCCTCGAACCGTTCCTCGCCGTCGTAGTACGGATCAGCAATGGCGGCGCCTTCACGACCTTTCACTACATCCATCAAAAGCGATATATGCGCGGTCGCGCCATCCGGCCGCACGCGCTCAATGTTTCGCAAGTTTTGATGATCCATGGCGAAGATGTGAGTGAAGCGAGTGAAATCAGCCTGTTCCAATTGCCGCCCGCGCAAACTTGAAATGTCGATTCCCTGATCTGCAGCTGTCGCAACTGAACGAGGGTCTGGTGGAGCACCGACATGATAGTCTGCCGTGCCGCAACTGTCGATCTCGATCTCTATCCCTGCCTGCTCACAAGCAAGCCGCATTGCGCCCTCTGCAAGCGGTGAACGACAGATGTTGCCTAGGCAAACGAACAAGATGGAGGATGGTCGGTTCATGCTCCCACCGTACTGGACCAGACGCCTGCATCGCAATATGCGTGTCGCTCAACAGGAGAGATATCAATGCGTCACTTGCTCACTGGCCTTGCCCTTTGTGCAGTTTCGATCAAGCCCGCTTGGGCTAGACCGATTGAGGACTACGAGGCTTTGCGTGAAGAAGTGTGGGAGTGGCGCCTCGATAACAATCCAACTCTTGCCACCAGCATCGGAGACAGGCGCGGCGATGGCAAACTGGGTGATTGGTCGGTTGAGGCGCATACGAAGAGTATTGAAGAGGCCGGCGCATTCTTAGAACGACTGGATATGATCGAAGCGGACGCCTTGCCGCGAGAACTGCTTGTCGATTTCGGTGTCGTAAGGAGAAGCCTTGCTGACATAGTTGCCGCTGGAGAGCATCAACACGATACCTATATTGTCTTTACCAATCGCGGCAGTTGGTTTTCCGGGTTCGCTTCGCTTCCCTATCGCTCTCCGTTCTTCACGCTCGCCGATTATGAGAGCTACGTTTCGCGTCTCGAAGCGATCGAGCAGGTGAATGCTGATGGAATTGCGCGCAGCCGCAAGGCTGTCGACCTGGGCCTGACACAAGCCTGCGAGCCAATGAAGGGCTTCGGAGATCGCATTTACTCAAATCTTGTCGAAGATCTTGACGATTCACCGTTCTGGCGCCCCTTTGCCGGCGAGCGCCCTGCAGCCATTTCAGAAGCGGATTGGCAGCGACTGTCCGATCGGGCTTCCAAAGCAATAGGCTTTGGTGTCAACAAAGCGTACGGAGACTTTCTCGCCTTTTATCGCGATGAGTATGAACCCAACTGTCGAACTGGCACTCCGGGAATTCTCGCCACTCCAGGGGGAGAGGCGTATTACGCGCATCGGGTGAAGAGCTTTACCACGACCGATATGACGCCGAACGAGGTGCATAATCTTGGACTATCCGAAGTCGCGAGCATCCGGGCAGAGATGGTTGAGGTTGCGGCTTCTGCAGGGTTTGACACGCGAGAGGCGTTCATTGAGCACCTGCGCACCGATCCGCAGTACTACATGACCGACGCGGACGAGTATTTGAAATATACGCAGGCCCTGGCAAAGCACATAGACGGCTTCATGCCAAAGCTGTTCGGTAAGCTACCTCGCCAGCCATACACAGTGTCCCCGATCCCGGCTGCCAATGCCGTTGGCAACACGACAGCATACTATGAGCCGGGCTCTTTAGAGACCGGAGCGGCTGGAATTTATCGGTTGAACACAACTGAGCTGGACCAGCGGCCTTTGTGGGAGCTGCCGGCGCTTGGCGTGCACGAAGCTGTACCAGGGCATCATCATCAGATCGCTTTGCAGCAGGAGCTTGATATCCACCCGCTTCGGGCAAACGGTACATTCTTCACCGCTTTCGTTGAGGGTTGGGGGCTCTACTCTGAACGCCTCGGAATAGAGATGGGTTTGTATGACACGCCTGCCAAGCAGATGGGGCGGCTCAGCTATGAGATGTGGCGTGCGACGCGGCTCGTGGTCGATACGGGCATCCATTCGAAAGGATGGAGCAAGCAACAGGCAGTCGACTATATGCTTGACAACACGGCGCTTTCGCCTGCGAACATTGACGCCGAGGTCAATCGCTACATCACTTGGCCGGGGCAGGCGCTGGCTTACAAAGTCGGTGAGCTCAAGATTCGCGAACTGCGCCAGCGGGCTGAAGAGACGTTGGGCGCAAGTTTCGATCTGCGGGAATTCCACGATACGGTTCTGGAAAATGGCTCCGTTCCGCTCGACGTGCTCGAGGCCTATGTTGACGCTTGGATTATGGCCCAGGATGCGACTTTGACTGCTGAGGCGGCGGTCACTGCGGTCGCGGATTAGGCGGCCTTGGCCGGCAGTGGTTCGGTATTTGCAAGGATTGTCTCACTAATGCGGCGAACATTGACCTGAGCCTTTAGCCTTGCGCCAAGCAACGCTGTGCCGCTGACTTTTCGCTGGACGAACAGGGTTTCAATCGGTGGAAAAGCCCAGGTCTCCTTGTCTTGCGCAATTTCTAGGCCTTCATCGCGAAGTAGTGGAACGAAGGCGCGGTCGCCAAAATCGAAAGGCGCGTCCTCGCGCATCTCTCCAACAACAATGTCGATCATCTTATCGACCCTGTCGCGATATTTTTCCGCTACGATTGGAAGCATGAAACCTGCCTCGATGGTCTCTTCGCGGACCCGGTCACGGTCGCCGGCGAGGCCAGCTTCCAGCAACCTGCGATAGGCATTGC
>JBCBHD010000241.1:0-4797 GCA_038526115.1 Pseudomonadota bacterium
CGCTGGAAACGCGCAATCGGCGAAGTCGAAGGCGCCATCGGTGAACAGCTCGGCGCGCTCTATGTCGAAAAGTACTTCCCGCCCGACAGCAAAGCGCGGATGGACGAGCTGGTCGCGAACCTCACGAAATCCATGAACGAAGCGCTCGACAAGAATGAATGGATGACCGAGGCGACGATCAAGGAAGCCCGGGCAAAGCTTAATGGCTTCGTGCCGATGATTGGCTACCCGGATGAGTTCAAGACCTATGAGGGTCTCGACATTTCCGGCAGCGATCCGCTGGCCAACCGCATGTCCACCGCAAACTGGAACGATGAAGACAATCGCTCGCGTCTGGGTACGGAAGTGGACCCGAGCGAATGGGGCATGTTCCCGCAAACGGTGAATGCGTATTATTCCCCGCTCACCAACCGCATCGTATTCCCCGCTGCTATTCTGCAACCGCCATTCTTCAATGCCGGGGCTGATCCAGCGGTCAATTACGGCGGTATCGGTGCGGTGATCGGCCATGAAATCGGCCATGGCTACGATGATCAGGGCTCGCAGTTCGACGCGACTGGCACATTGCGCAATTGGTGGCAGGATGAAGACCGTGCTGGCTTCGTCAAATTCACCGAGAAAATGGGTGAATTCATCAAGGCCTATTGCCCGGTTGAAAGTTCGAACGGCCCGGAATGCCTGCGCCCTGGCCAATCCATGGGTGAGACCTTGGGCGATGTCGTTGGTCTGCAAATGGCGTATCGAGCCTATCGCATGTCACTCAATGGCGAGGAACCTCAGGTGATTGACGGTCTGACCGGCGATCAACGCTTCTTCCTCGGCTATGCGCAGGTCTGGCGCGGCATGGAACGCGAAGAAAGCCTGCGCAATCGCGTGATGACGGCCAACCACCCGCCAAGCGAGTTTCGTCTCAACAACTCGGTTCGTCATGTTGATGCCTGGTATGAAGCGTTTGGCGTGACCGAGGATGATGATCTGTACCTGCCGCCAGAGGAACGTGTGCGGATCTGGTAAGCAATGATTGACTTGGCCCGCGCTTCCGTCATGGAGCGCGGGTCATGACATTCCTTCAACTTCTGATCATTGCGGTCGTGCAGGGGATCACGGAATTCCTGCCGATCTCCTCATCAGGTCACCTGATCCTGATCCCGACTTTCACGGAATTCCCCGATCAGGGGCCGCTGATTGACGTCGCAGTCCATGTGGGCTCGCTGCTGGCGATCATCGTCTATTTCTTCAAAGATGTTGTCGTTCTCGCTCGCGGAGGCTTCGCCAGTATCGGAATTGGCAAGGCCCCGTCAGAGCGGAAGCTGTTCTGGTGGATTGTGCTGGGTACCATACCGGCTGTTGCCTTTGGCCTGTCCATCAAGCTGGGCGTGTTCAATTCCTTCGCCGAAACCGCATTCGGCGTGACGATCGTTGATGATGATCTGATGTCTTCGATCCGCTTCACTGATCTCATTGCCTTCAATTTGATTGTCTATGGTCTGCTTCTGGGTCTCGCGGACTGGCTGGGCAAAGAGATCAAGAACTTTGAGGATATGAGCTGGCGCGATGGCTTGCTCGTCGGTCTGGCTCAGGCACTAGCGATCATTCCCGGCACAAGTCGATCCGGTGTCACGATGACAGCCGCTCGCGCGCTCGGATATAAACGGGTTGAAGCGGCACGCTTTTCGTTTTTGCTGTCGATCCCGGCTGTCGCCGGAGCCGGCGTTCTGATCGTCCCAGAGATATTCGAAGCCGGTGCGGACCTTGCTCTGGATGCGCTGATCGCAGGCGTGCTGACCTTCATTTCGGCCTTCCTGACGATGGCGTTTCTGATGAATTTCCTTAAGCGCGCGTCAATGCTGGTCTTCGTGCTCTATCGTGTAGCGATGGGCTGCGCGCTGCTCTATTTTTTCTGAACACTGCGAATTTTGAGCTGAAGCGTGGAACCAATTCACGCCGATGCGAGTTTTGCAACTGATACGTAAGTGTAATGTGGAACTGACACGCTATGGCGTTAATTGTGTTGATCATTCTGGGGGCAGCACTGGGCTGGTTTGCGTCTATTGTGACGCGTACGGAAAGCGCCGGAGAGATCATGCAGCAAATCGGCCTTAGCCTGATTGCAGCGCTGATTGCCGGACTGATCGTCAATTCCGGGACTGTTATGGGCGGCCTGTCGCTGATGGCGCTCGGAGCCGCCAGCGCGGCTTCAATTCTGGTAATGGTGCTTTACCATACGGTGCTTAGACGCAGAGAAGCGTAACGCGAAGTGAGTGCCTTAGACAGGCTCCGCACCTGATCCTCGCCCGCCGCGCAGGTGGTATTCCTGCGTTCCACGATTTACTATATAGTCGACATCAATCACGGCGCTGTTGGCGTAGGTGAATCCGGGCGCGAGATTGCGATAAAGCCGATCAAAATCCCGCTCTACCGTCTGACGATAGAGATCCTCGAAACTCTCAATCACGAAGTATGTCGGTTGCAGATCGCTGATCACATAGTCGGTGCGCATGACCCGATCGACCGCCAGCATGATCCGGTTGGGGCTCTTGGCTTCGACAGCAAACACCGCTTCGGTGGGTCCTGAAAGTATGCCCGCACCATAGGCGCGTATATCGCCAGGAGCCTCTTCAATCAGGCCAAACTCCACCGTGTACCAGTAAAGCGAACCCAGCGCCTTCAACCGGTTATACCGCATCGCTTTCCATCCGGCACGGCCATATTCCTGCATGTAATCGGCATAGACCGGATCGGTCAGCATCGGCACATGCCCGAACACATCATGAAAGACGTCCGGCTCCTGGATGTAGTCGAAGGTTTCGCGGGTGCGGATGAAATTTCCCGCTGGGAACCGGCGATTGGCGAGATGCCAGAAGAACACGTGATCGGGGATCAGCATCGGCACCGGAACCACGCTCCAGCCCGTCAGCGTTTCAAGTTCTTCGCTCAGCCTGCCGAACTCCGGAATTCCGCCGCGTGACAGATCGAGTTTGTCGAGCCCTTGCATGAAAGCGGTGGCCGCCCGCCCTGGCAGCACCTGCATTTGACGGGCGAATAGATCATCCCACACCTGATGATCTTCACTGGAATAGTTGGTTTGCGCCGGTTCTAGCCAGTCTTCGCCCAGATGCGGAGGCTTGGCGAGGGGCGCCGTGAACACGTCTGCCGGAAGGTGCGGCAGGACGCTAAAGTCGGTTTCGGGGTCAGCAAGTGTAGCCATGGTCTATCATTTGAGATTACCACTGCAGGGACGCAAGGACAAACATGGCCAAACTGAATGAAGGCCAAGCTGACTGAAGGATAGCACATGGGTTTGAAGGGCAAGGAATACCGCAAGCTGCTGGAGCCCATGACGGAAGAGCTGGTCGGCATGGCACGCTGGGCGCGAACCACGGGCGCGCGCATCGTGGTGCTGTTCGAAGGCCGCGACACGGCTGGCAAAGGCGGCGCGATCCGGGCCGTGCGTGACAAGCTGAACCCGCGCCAATGCCGCACGGTTGCGTTAGGCAAACCCACCGATGATGAGCGCGGCCAATGGTATTTCCAGCGCTATATCGAGCACTTGCCAACATCGGGAGAAATCGTGCTGTTCGATCGCAGCTGGTACAATCGCGCCGGGGTCGAAAAAGTCATGGGCTTTGCTGAGGGGGATCAGGTTGACCGGTTCCTTGAACAGGTGCCGGTCTTCGAAAAATTGCTGACCGATGATGGCATCCTTTTGTTCAAATACTGGCTAACGACCGATCAGGAGCAGCAGGAAGAACGGCTGATGGAGCGGCTGGATGATCCCCTGAAGCGTTGGAAACTCTCTCCGATCGATCTCGCTGCACGCGAGAAATACGACGCCTATACCGAAGCTCGCGAAACGATGCTGGAGGCGACCCACACTGATAATGCCCCATGGACGCTGGTGGACTTTAACGATCAGAAGCGCGGGCGGCTGACGTTGATCCGGCACTTGCTCGATCACTTGCCCGATACCCATGTCGAGCCGCCAGCGATTGAGTTTCCCGATCTAGGCCGGAAACCGAAGTCGGAAAGCTATGGCGCGCTCAAACCGATCGCCGATTATCCGGTCGAAGATTGACAAGCCTCCCTTTTGATATAAATATGATATCATATTTATCAGGAGGGATTTATGTCCGATTTCGACAAAGGGATGGCGCAAAGCAAAGAACGCGCAGGTTCTGCCTATAACGGCTATGGGATGCTGATAGCGCTTCTTGCTATCGTTGCGTTCTGCGTTGCATTCTTCGCCACTGGGCTGGGGCCGACGCTGGGTCCTGCAATCGGATTGCCGATCCTGATCCTGTCGGCGCTTTCCTTCATCCTGATCGCCATCGGTTTCTTCATGGTCCAGCCCAATCAGGCGGTGGTGATCACTCTGTTCGGCGAGTATCGCGGCACGGTTCGAACCGAAGGGCTGCAATGGATCTGGCCGTGGATGGGCAAAAAGAAGCTGAGCGTGCGCGCGCACAACATCCATTCCGACAAGGTCAAGATCAACGATCTGCGCGGTAATCCGATCGAGGTTGCCTGCAACGTCGTTTGGCGTGTCGCGGACACGGCGCAGGCGGTTTTCGATGTCGACGATTACAAGGAATTCGTGAATATCCAGATCGAAGCGGGCCTGCGCACGGTCGGCGCGCGGCATCCTTACGACGATATGTCGGACGAGGATGAGACGACGCTGCGCGGCAGCGCCGATGTGGTCAATGCCGAACTGATCGAAGAGCTCAACGACCGGCTGAGAGTTGCCGGTATCATGGTCGACGAAGCGGGCCTTACCCACCTTGCCTACGCCCCCGA
>JBCBHD010000242.1:0-4788 GCA_038526115.1 Pseudomonadota bacterium
TAGATATAGCCCTGGACATGGCTGCACCCCAGAAGCCGGATCAGTTCAAGCTCATCGAGCGTTTCGACACCCTCTGCGGTGGTGTCCATATTAAGCGCTTCGGCCAGGCTTGTGATCGAGGAGATGATGGCTCCGTTGCGACTGCCATCTTCCGTTGCGCCACGCACAAAGCTCTGATCGATCTTGATTTTATCGAATGGTGCCTTTTTCAGATAGCCAAGAGAGGAATAGCCAGTCCCGAAGTCGTCCAGGGCCAACCGGACGCCCACACGCTTCAGCGCCTTGAACATCGCCTCTGTTCCTTGGCTGTCATTCAGGAAAACGCTTTCCGTTATCTCCAACTCAAGCCGTTCTGGTCTCACTCGCGAATGCGCGAGGGCGTTTGCTACAATTGCAGGCAACTCTGGATTGGAAAACTGGAGCGGAGAAACGTTGACCGCACAGCGGATAGATTCCGGCCACGTCGCGAGATCGGCGCAAGCTGTTCGCAGCGCCCATTGTCCAAGCTGATCGATCAGTCCTGCATCTTCCGCAATCGGAATGAACTTTGCTGGAGAAATCCAACCCCGCTTATGATGCTGCCAGCGCATCAATGCTTCGAAACCGACGATCTTCTCGTTCGCAGCATAAACGACCGGCTGATAGTATAAATGCAGATCGCCACGCACAATGGCTTCTCGCAGGTCTTGTTCCAGTTCGGCTCGCTCTTCAGCGGCTGAGTGGAGGTCTTCAGCGTAAAAGCGGTGGCACCCACGGCCAGCATCCTTGGCTGCATAAAGCGCCAGGTCGACATTCCGGATAAGGTTATCGCAGCTTGAGCCGTGCTCTGGCGCAATAGCCACGCCGACCGATGCACCAATGACCACGCTTTGCCCGTCAATTGAGTAAGGCTGCGAAAGAGCCGTGATTATATCGTTCGCCAGATGGTTAAGGTGCTCTCGGGCAACATGGCCCGGCACAATCACCTGAAACTCATCTCCGCCCAAGCGGCCACACCGGCCCTTGCCGCCGACAGCGACTTCAAGACGTTGCGCCACCTGAACCAGCAGAGCATCGCCAGCGGGGTGGCCAAGCGTATCGTTCACATGCTTGAAGCGATCGAGATCCAGCAAGAGGACTGTGCAGGCGCGATCTCGTTCTCGTGGCGCAGCCAGGATCTGCTCCAGTGCCTGCCCCATCTGCAGTCTGTTGGCGAGGCCAGTGAGAGAATCATAGTGCGCCAGACGCGACACCTGCTGCTCACTGCGGCGCTTTTCTGTCAGATCAGAGCCATGTCCCCTGAAGCCACAGAAGTTCTTGAAGGAATCGTAGACCGGGCGACCGGTCAATGCCCACCAGCGTTCATCACTGGCCGTCGCGGCGCGCAACTCAAGATCATGAAAGGCCGAACGCGCCGACAAGTGGAAAGCCAATGTTCGCTCAGCATCAACGGTTCCATGATCAGGATCAACAATTTCGCTGAGAGGTTTGCCAAGCAGGTGTTCGACGGATTTGCTCAAGGCCTCTGCGGCAGACGGAGAGATATAGCTGATCAGACCGCGTCGATCCGTTTCCCAAAACCACCCCTGCCCGGTTTCCTCAAAACTGCGGAGGATGTCTTCCGCGCGAGCAGCAACACGTTCGCGTGCTTCGGTTTGCACGCGCTTCTTTTCTGCTGCTTTCCATTCAAACCGACCAACCAGCATCAGCGCAATTGCTGCACCCAGCACTGCTGAAACGGTCAGAGGTGTCGGGTCGACCAATGCGAAAGCCGACCAGATTGAGATCTTCGCAGTGAAGAGCGAGACCACTCGTTTTCCAAACAGTGCGGCCGATGCGGCGTTGATGCACAGCAACGTCGCGACGGCCCATTGCCACGGCAGCCCCGCTTGAACCCACCCTGCCATCGCGAACCCAGCGCACGCCATCGGCACCACGATGCCAACGAAAACCATGAGCTGCCGGATGGAGTCCGATATTCCCGAACGCCGTTCCAACTTGGCAATGTACGAACCCACGCTCAAAATGAGGATGGAAGCGATGCCAGCGATTAGCGGCAGACCGAACGGCACGGTGCGGGCAACTCCGGCAGCAAAGAGGAAAGCAACGAACAGCAACATTGCCATCGCACGCGGTTGCCGAGGGAGATAGAATAGATAATCAGGGCGCGTTGCCCCATCCGCATTGGTCGCTATTGGCGCAGCCGGACTGTCCAAGCGCTCAATCGCCCTGCGGTCACCAGGCGCTCTTGCGTTCGACGACGCTTTGATTGGAGCAATCTGCTTCTTCGCAGATACAGCTGCCGGCTTGCGAGGCTGACTTGTTTCAGACCCGGATTTCGCTTTGACAAGCTTTCTGACTGCACTGCCGCTCATCGGAAAGCCATGCAGCAATGCCGCCTGCAGAACGGTTAATCGCGTGGCTTAAAAAGCCGTAAACACTACAAACTAGCCAGCGTCTTGACGTGCCGGTCAACTTGATCATCGTGGATCGTAACGGCATGTGGATCGTAACACATGTTGAAGGCTTGGATGCAGTAAGGGGATTGTATGGCAGACGGCACCGTAAAGCTGGAGAATGAAGCGGCTCAATCGACGAATGCACTGGGCCCGCTGATTGGCGTGGCTCGCGAAGACTTCGTTAGTGCTGTGGCGCTGCTGCTGCGCGAAACAGCATCGGATCCGAACCGCGCTTTTCGCCATGCTCGCTCGTTCAGCGAAGACATGGTGAAAATCATGACAGGCAAGAGCGATCTTGCCCCCGATCCGAAAGACAAGAGATTTCAGGATCCGGCATGGCAGTTCAACCCATTCTTCCGGGCCGGCGCACAGTATTATCTGGCGGTGCAAAAGGGCATGCGAAGCTGGCTAGAAGAGCTTGAGCTGGATGAGCTGGAACGCAACCGGGCAAACTTTATCGCCAACATCATTCTCGACGGATTGGCCCCTACAAATACGCTCGCAGGCAACCCGATTGCGCAGAAGCAGATCATCAACTCGGGTGGTCTATCGCTGATCAAGGGACTGCAGAACGCTTACAATGACCTCGTCCATAACAAGGGCATGGTCAGTCAGGTCGATAAGCGGCCATTCAAATTGGGTGAAAACATTGCGACATCCAAAGGTTCGGTCGTCCATCGGACAGAGATGTATGAGCTCGTTCAGTACTCCCCGACAACCGATGATGTGTATGAAATCCCGCAGCTGACCATCCCGCCGCAGATCAACAAAATGTACATCAACGATCTCTCACCAGAGAAATCGATCATCAAATGGCAGGTTGATAACGGACTGCAGACATTCGTGATTTCGTGGCGGAATCCATCCAAGGAACAAGGCCATTGGGATATGGCGGATTACATTGCCTCCTGCGAAGAAGCGCTTTCGGTTGTGTCCGAAATTACCGGCTCGAAAAAGGTTAACGTTTCGGCTGGTTGTTCAGGCGGGCAAACGGCATCTGTGCTCGCTTCGAAGCTTGCGGCAACCAATAATGATGTGCTCGGCACTCTGACACTTATGGTGTGCGTGCTGCACCCCAAACAGACCGATATCGAGGCCGCTTCGCTCGTAAGTGAGAACGGAACACAACTCGCCCGTCAAAGGGCCGCGAAAGCTGGTGTCATCAAGGCAGACGATCTGGCGCGCGGTTTCGCGTGGCTCAGGCCGAACGACCTGATCTGGAACTATGTGATCAACAATTACCTGCTCGGAATGGACCCACCCGCGTTTGACGTTTTGTACTGGAATGCGGACGCAACGAACCTTTCAGCCAGCCTGATGGGCGATTTCCTGACTCTGTTCGAAACGCTCGCTTTCACCAAACAGGGCGAAGTCGAAATGGCTGATCACAAAGTGGATCTCAGCAAGGTTACATCGGATCTGTTCATCCTTGGCGGCGTGACCGATCATATCACGCCTTGGAAAGCGACATATCGATCTACCGAACTGTTTGGATCGAAAGACGTCACTTATGTGCTGAGCCAATCCGGCCATATGCAGGCCATTCTGAATCCTCCGGGGAACCCAAAGGCGAAGTATTTCGTCCAAAAGAAGAAGGGCAAGCTTCCGGCGACAGCCGATGAATGGCTGCAAGGGACCGAAGAGGTCAAAGGCAGCTGGTGGCCATTCTGGATGGAATGGATCCAGAAGCGTTCGGGCGACAAGATACCGGCCCCATCCGAACTGGGCAGCAAGGCACATTCCCCCACAGACCCTGCCCCCGGACTCTACGTTGTCGAAGAAGTCTGATAGACGCCGTCCGCACAACAAAGATTACAACTTATGGGAGGCAGCCCCGTTAGGGATCAACGAGGCTGCTTCCCACCCGCACTTTCAGGGATCGTAAGGCGGGACGAAAGGACGGAAATTGCATGGCGGATGCTATGAAAGACGCGGTCGTCACCATGGAACAGGTGGGCGGCCGGACGCTACGGGTTGCTGCATGGAGGCTTGATCAGCCATCCGATCATCCTCCGGTTTTGTTCTTCAATGGCATCGGTGCCAATATCGAAGCGGTGGCCCCGCTGACTGAAGCGATGCCAGAGCGCGCTTTCATCATGTTTGATATGCCCGGTGTGGGCGAATCACCCGATCCCCTGATCCCCTACAACCCGTTCACAATGAGTTGGACGGCGTCGCAATTGCTCGATCAATTTGGAGTGTCGACAGTCGATGTCATGGGTATCAGCTGGGGTGGCGGAATGGCTCAACACTTCGCGATGCAGCATCCATCGCGGACCCGACGCGTCATTTTGATCGCCACAAGCGCAGGAATGATGATGGTCCCTGGCAGCCCCAAAGCGCTGACCAA
>JBCBHD010000243.1:0-4781 GCA_038526115.1 Pseudomonadota bacterium
AGAAGCGGTGGCGGAGCATTTGCCGCACTCGCTCATTATATCCTCGTGGTGTCGGCAATGGGCGGGTTCATTCTGGTGCTGGCCTATGTGTTGGCGTGGCTGCTTGGCGGCGTCAGTCCCTTGCGGTTTGCGAGCGCGCTGGTTCCGGCGCAGGCCGTGGCAATTTCAACCCAGAGCTCGTTAGCCAGCCTTCCGGCTATGCTCGACAGTTCCACGCGGCTCGGATTGCGCGAGCGTACCAGCGAATTCGTCCTTCCGCTTGCGGTTGCGATTTTCCGAGCGACCAGTGTCGCAATGAACCTTGCCGTTGCACTCTATGTTGCGGCGCTTGCCGGGATTGAAGTGTCGCTACCACTAATTGCAGTGGGCATTGCCGTGGCCGTTATCATCAGCATCGGATCGGTTAGCCTGCCGGGATCGATCAGTTTCGTGGTGTCGATTGGTCCCATTGCTCTGGCGATGGGAGTCCCGATTGAGCCTTTGGCGTTGCTGGTGGCGGTAGAAATGCTGCCCGACATTATGCGGACGCTCGCCAATGTGACCATGAATGTTGCCGTCACAAGCGCGGTCGACAAATCCGATAAAAGTTGATGGCACAGTGTATTAGGGGCGCTTGAACCATCGCGTCACAAGCCAGAAAGCCACAAGGCAAACAATCGTAACCCCAATCACGAGCGGCCACGGGCTGCTCCACTTATCCATGTTGGTCGTCATGGAGTAATGGGGAGGGCCAGATCCGTAGGCTTCAACAAGATTGAAATAGATGATCCAAAGGCCAAACGCTGCCATGATTAAGACGATCAGGCGGGAGACAAGAAAAGCCATCATATCCCAGTGCTCCTAATAATCGACCGTGACCGAGATATAGCAATCGCCTCTGCCTTTGTGTTTGTTCATGTTTTCGACGAAGCTATCCATGGCAGAAGTCAGATCGATGCATCCTGCGCTTCCTCGAACAGTTCCGCCATGGATGAAGAAACCGCCGCGGCCATGTGTTTCTGTGCCGGGAAAGACGCGGAGTGTTACCCGGTAATTGCCCCAGGCAGAGTAACGTCCGCGGCGATACCAGGCATTGGTCCAAAGGTCCGACGGTTTGATCCAGTAGCGCCCTTCTGGAATCGGGCCGACATTTTTGAGCTTTTGGCGCTCAACCGAATAGTCGAACCCCCCGCTCGCCAAAGGTTTTCCCGAAACCGCGCCATAAGCTGCCCTGTAGCCACCGATCCGAAGCTCGAGCCACTTTCCATCGAAATGTAGAGTGAGGGGAGATACCCCGCAGGTGGGTACTTCCGGAGAACCGCGTTCAGATGCATATCTGTCCTGCGTCATCCATAACCCCCTGTCACCAAACGATGGGTCGGCAATACTAAAGAGTCCATTCCATCTGTCGAATGCAGTGTTGCAGCATGCGCCAAAGAAGTAAAAAACATATTGGTAATGTGGATGGACGCGGCTAAATCCAAAACAGGCCGATCAGGTCTTGGCAGTTGTACCGTTGCCAGCGGCCACATCATCCAGTTCTTCAAGAATTGCGCGATGTGCCGTATCATCATCTACGGAACGCTGCGGAATATTTCCCTCGGTCAACATCGAGTTCAGCGTTGCGCGAGCACGTCCGACCCGGCTCTTGATCGTCCCGACAGCGCATCCGCAGATTTGAGCAGCCTCTTCATAAGAAAATCCACCTGCGCCGACGAGCAAAAGTGCTTCGCGACGCTCTGGAGGCAGAGTCAAAAGCGCTCTGTGCATGTCTGACAGATGAATTGGCTCTTCCTGGCCTGCAGGTGCTGTCAAAATGCGTTCGGCAACCGTCTCATCATATTCGCCACGGAACCGGTTGCGCCGCATATCGGTGAGATAAGCGTTGCGCAGGATCACAAATGTCCAGGCGCGCATTGATGTGCCGGGTTCAAACCGGTCCTGTGCTGCCCACGCCTTTAGCAAGGCTTCCTGTACGAGATCATCTGCCATGTCGGGCCGGCCGCACAGGCCGCGTGCAAACGCACGCAGGTGCGGGACGACTTCAGTCAGCTCTCGCTTGAAATCGGCCTTCTGGCTTGCGTTGCGTTTTGGGGTATCTCCGTCCGCCATCAGCGTGCTGTGTCCGGATCAGAACGATCATCCGATCCTTGTGACGGTTCGGCACCGTCCAACTGATCGAGCAAATCCTTAAACGAATCTGGGAGCGGTTCGTCAACGACTGCATCGTACAATTGTCGAAGACCATCGGCCCATTCGGGCGCAGATTTGCCCTTGGACTTGCCTGAGACGCCAGCCTGGCTCTCGGAAGATTCTTTATCAGATCCCATTGACTAGCTCGATCACCTATAGCCCCTTTTCCGCTTTGTCGACTTCGGTGATTGCAGATCGCCTACAAGCAGACACCGGGAAAGAGGACGTTTGGGGAACGAAGGGGCTATTCCTTTGTTCCCCCAGAAACCAAGATACGTAGAGACTATGGCGGGTGAGGAAAATACAAACGGGGAGGGGCCATCGGTCGGCCGTGGGCGACGTTGGCTTGTCCGCTTTCCCCGAGCTGTACCGGCAGCGATTTTCCTCGCAATCGCAGCCATCACTGCGCTTGGCGTTTATGCCATCGAAAGCAATGCGCGCGCCAAGGAAAAGGCCCAGACCAGCCAATACGCCCAGTCTATCGGAGCGGCCCTCGATCGAAGGGGCAACAGTGTTTCGTCCTACATCCGGGCTGGAGCAGCGTTGTTTTCCAGCTTTGATGAAGTGCAACCCGGACTGTTTCGTCAATTTGTCGCAGAGTTGCGGCTGGATCGCGAGTATCGCGGAGCCGAAGGAATAGGCTGGATCGAAATTGTCGAGAGCGAGGATCTTGACGCGTTTCTCTCGCGCAAGCGAGCTTTGCAGCAAAGCTTCAACGATATCCGCCCTGTGCCTTCGGAATCCGGTGCCACTGTTGCGCCCGTCACCTATTTCTCGCCGGATACCGAGCGCAATCGCCGTGCGATTGGTTTTGACATGTATTCAGAACCGATCCGGGCTGCGGCCCTTGAAGAGGCGCGACGCACCGTCCGGCCTACAGCTTCCGGGCGGGTTGTGCTCGCACAAGAAGGATCGAGCGACGCACCCGGCTTCGTGATCTTCATGCCGGTTTACAAGGCTGTCGGAAACGACCGCGAGCTGGCAGGATTCGTCTACAGTCCGTTCAACGCAGCAAGCTTTCTTGATTCCGCAATCGATCTTGTCGAGCCGACTGAGCTTGGTGTGCGGCTTTATGATGGGAGTATGGGGCCAGAGCATCTGCTGGTATCGCGCAGTCTCGACAGCCCGAACCGCGATATTGTTGAGCAACAGGTCTCGATTGCAAATCGTGAGCTTCTTCTGGTGGTTGAGGCTCCGCGCTCTCGCACGCTTGCTCCATTATCGATGGTTACGCTGATGTTCGGGATTGCAGTTGCGAGCCTGCTCATGCTGTTAGCAAGATTGCTCACCCAACAAGCGCTCGAAGATCAGGCACGGCTAAGCTTCTTCGAGGAGCAATACTCCATTCGTAATTCGCTGACCCGCGAGTTGAACCACAGGGTGAAAAACACGCTTGCCAATGTCTTGTCGATCATGTCCCTGACGCGGCGACGCAGCAGCGATCTGGATGAATTCGCAGACGGGCTGGAAGGACGCATTCGCGCCTTGTCGGCGACTCATGATCTGCTGACCAGTTCGGACTGGGGTACGACTCCGATCAAATCGGTTATAGAAGCTGAAATCCGGCATTTCCGATCGGGTGACGAACACGCGATCATCCTTGAAGGACCAGTACTCGAGCTTGCGCCCAACAACGCTCTTTCATTCGGCCTCGCCATTCATGAACTTGCGACAAACGCTGCGAAGTATGGGGCTTTAAGTGTTGCCGGAGGCTCAGTCTCGATCCGATGGAACAGAATAGACGAAGAACTAGCCGAGGTAGAGTGGTGCGAACGCGGCGGACCTCTCGTCAGTGTCCATCGAGAGCGTGGGTTCGGCACTGACTTGATCGAGAGGGTCGTCGCCCATGAGCTTAAGCAGCCAGTGCAACTCGAATTTGATCCCGAAGGTGTCCGCTGTGTGTTGCGGGTTCCCATTCGCCAACCCGGTGAATTCCAAATCCGCAGCCAACCTGCGAAAGCGTGAAGCCCTTAATCCAGCGGTCGGCTCGAACCGAAGAACAGGGCCTGACTGATCGCCGCACGGACCGTGCGTTCTTCGAATGGCTTCGTGACCAGATAGGTTGGTTCCGGACGATCTCCAGTAAGGAGCCGTTCCGGATAGGCGGTGATGAAAATCACCGGAACGCTGTCGATTGCGAGTATGTCGTCGACCGCATCAAGCCCCGATGAACCGTCTGCCAGCTGAATATCGGCCAACACCAATCCCGGCGTGCCCCTCGCAATGACTTCTTGTGCCTGTGTCCGTGTCGCGGCCGTCCCGTACACTTCGTGGCCGAGCGATTGCACGAGGTCTTCAAGCTGCATCGAGATCAACGGCTCATCTTCAATGATGAGCACAGATGTGGCCTGTTCGCGATCAATCTCACTAACTGCTTCGGCTACCAGAGCTTCGATTTCGGAGGTCTCGAGATCCATTATTTCAGCGGCCTGGGCCGCTGAGAAGTCTTCCAAGGTGGTCAGCAAGAGAGCTTGGCGGTTCAGTGGCGTGATCGCTCCGAGGCTATGCTGCGCGCCCAATTCATGTTCGCCGGCATCGCCTGCTTCGTCTTCGACTTGGAGATACGCGCTAGACCAGACCTTGTTGAAAGCGCGATAGAGCGGAATGCG
>JBCBHD010000244.1:0-4747 GCA_038526115.1 Pseudomonadota bacterium
CGACAGTTTGCAGGATTTTCGGGTGCTGATCGATTTTCGCAGGGAAACGATCGCGCTTGAGGATGTGACCAAGAAGCGATCGCGACGGGGCTTCGAAATCATTGTTCGCGCGAAGCAGAAGCTTGGCCAATTGCTCATCACCGACGCCATTGTTGAAGGCGTCAAGGCCACCGTAATCATCGATACTGGCGCGCAATCGAGCCTTGCGAATAATGCGTTGCGCGAAAAGATCAGAACCAAGCGTGCGTCCGATGTCACGACGATGGACGTCAACGGCGTCACGATGATTGGTCAATTGTCTTATGTCCGCTCACTCGAAATTCAGGGGTTGGAGCTCAAAAATGTCCCTTTGACCTTTGCCGACGCGCCCGCCTTTGAGGCTCTTGGGTTAAAGGATAAACCCGTCCTCTCACTTGGCATGCAACATCTCAAGATGTTCGACCGAGTAGCCATCGACTTCACTCGTCAACGCATTCTGTTTGACGTCCCGCGCGACGTCGCGCGGGCCATGCGGCGTGTCAATCAAAGCGGATATTCGGACTCGCGCATCCGCTAATACCCTTCTGAGGCTTGTTTGCGGCCGTTCGCACGCCCACATGGGCGAGCGCAATGCCGCCTGATACCGCCTCCTCTTCCAACGGTCAGAGCAATCCGCCCGAAGCGGAAGGTTGGCACACGCTCAAGCGGTTTCTACCATACTTATGGCCCAAAAATAACGCAGGTCTGCGACTGCGCATCGTTGTGGCGATGGTCTTCGTCCTCGCGGCAAAGGCTGTCACTCTCGCTTTGCCGATTGCTTACTCTGGAGCTGTAGATGCCATGGCGGAGACCGTCGAGGAAGGCGTATTGGTCGCCCTGTCGCTGGTTGCAGCCTATGGTCTTGGTCGCTTCACATCAGTGTTGTTCGACAATCTTCGAAACATGGCGTTCGAACGTGTTGGACAGGTTGCTACGCTAAGCCTTGCGGAAGACGTATTTCACCGTTTGCACCGGCTCTCGCTGCGCTTTCATTTGGGGCGGCGAACAGGGGAAGTCACAAAGATCATTGAGCGAGGAACCAAGAGCATCGACATGATGCTGTACTTCCTGTTGTTCAACATTGCGCCGACGGCCATCGAACTGATCGCAGTCGGTGTTATCTTCTACATCTACTTTGGTTGGGAGCTGGTCGCCGCCACAGCGATCACTGTCGTCGCGTATGTCATGGTGACACGGTGGATAACCGAATGGCGCACAAAGCTGCGGCGCGAGATGAATGATCTCGACGGGCAAGCACTGCACCGAGCGGTCGATTCACTACTCAACTTCGAGACAGTCAAATACTTCGGGGCCGAGGCGCGTGAGCAAGCCCGCTATTCTGGCGCTGCGCGGGCCTATTCCGAAGCCGCGATCAAATCGGAAAACTCGCTCGGCATCCTAAACATTACACAAGCCTTTATCACCAATGCGCTGATGGCAGGCGCGATGCTGTTCACCGTGTGGGGGTGGAGTAAAGGGCAACTTACACCGGGTGATCTGGTGCTCGTGAACACCTACCTGATGCAACTCTTCCGCCCTCTCGATCTACTAGGCTGGGTTTATCGAACTATTCGTCAGGGCTTGGTGGATATGGGCGAGATGTTCCGGTTGATTGATACTGAAGTCGAAGTTCAGGACCCGCCCGCAGCACCAGCCCTGAAGATCAAAGAACCGCGTTTGACATTCGAGAACGTCACCTTTGGATACGAAGAGGAACGAACCATCCTCAAGGGGCTGAGCTTTGACGTTCCCGCCGGATCAACTGTCGCTATTGTGGGTCCTTCAGGTGCTGGCAAGAGCACTATCGGTCGCTTACTGTTCCGTTTCTACGACCCCAAAAGCGGCCGCATTTTGATCGATGATCACGATATCGCCCAAGTTCAGCAAGACAGCGTGCGAGCCGCCATTGGCATAGTTCCGCAAGACAGTGTCCTGTTCAACGATACACTGGCCTACAACATAGCATACGGTGCAGAGGGCGCGGATAAGCAAACCGTTGAGCAAGCCGCACGCGATGCGTCGCTAATGCCGCTCATTGAAAGGCTGCCAGACCGCTTCGAGACAATGGTTGGAGAACGCGGGCTGAAGCTATCAGGCGGGGAGAAGCAACGGGTCGCTATCGCGCGAACTCTTGTGAAAAACCCACCCATTCTCCTGCTGGATGAAGCTACGAGTGCATTGGACACTCGCACTGAGCAGGAAATTCTCAGCACATTAAAGCGCATTGCCAAGGGGCGCACGACAATCGCGATTGCCCACCGCCTCTCCACGATCGCTGATGCAGACCGCATCCTGGTGCTCGACCAAGGGGAGCTTGCTGAAAGCGGGGATCACGCTTCATTGATTGCGCAGGGCGGCCTCTACGCTGACATGTGGGCGCAACAGGCCGCCGAACGCAGCGAGGAGAAAGAGGCTGCCGAGTAGCCCCTTTCCCCTCAAACAAAACTTACCGAGCTATTATTCCCCGTCAGAAGCGCTCTCGACTACCGCGAGGTCTGTGCGGGCAAGATCAAGCGCAGATGCCTGAATGATCTCCACATTGTCGCGCAAAGCCTGCACGCCCTCAATGAATTGCTTGGCATCGCCAACAATGACGAGCGTCGCCTTGTCCGGATCTACATAATCACGCGCAGCCTTGCTTGCGGCTTCGGCGTCAACCTGGGCTAGGCGAGAAGCAAACTTCGCCGCTTCTTCCGGGCCGAGACCCTGTTGAAGCAAGGTCGCTACGATTGCATTAAAGCCGCCGCTTGTTTCGAGTGCTCGTGCTCGGCTGCCTGAGAGGTAAAGCCGGCGTTTCTGGAGCAGATCTTCACTCAACGGTTCGCTGCCAAGCCGCTCAAACTCATCCAGAAACAGCTTTGCAACCTCTGCAGCGGATTCGTTTTTGGTTTGCGCGCTTGCCGTCAGAATTGAGTCATCTGCACGATCAGCAAAGCCGGAATAGGCTCCGTAACTGAGCGAACGCTTTGTCCGGACCTCCTCAAAGAGCCGACCGCTCGCTCCTCCGCCAAGAACACTGTTGGCCAGCTCAAGCGGGAAATAGTCTGGGTCTTGGCGCGACGGAGCACGCACAGCGGCAATCACAGAAGCTTGTCCGGCATCAGGCATGTCAATTACAATCGTGCGAACCGGCTGCTCTTCCCCTGCGGCTTCATCAGCGAATGAGGCCGCAGGCGTCGCGACTTCCCAATCCCCAAACATTCCTTCGGCCACCGCTATCGCCCGTTCAGGTGCGATACCGCCACTTACTACGATCTGCATGGCTTCTGGGTGGAAAAACCCTTGCTGATGCGACAGCAAGTCTTCACGTGTGATTTGCGCCAGGCTTTCGCGAGTACCATTGGGCTGTGTGCCATAAGGCGCATCCCCATACATCGCGACGCGTGTCACATAGCGGGCCAAGGAACCCGGCTCTTTCATCGCCACGCGCAAGCCATCCATTCCGCGATTGCGCTCACGATCGAACGCTTCCTGCGGATAGGTTGGCTCTCGCACGAGCTTGGCGGCCAATGCTCCTGCCTTTTCCAAATTGGCAACAGGTGCCGTCAAGGCGAAGGTTGACCCGTCATTGCCTGCACCAGCTCCGAACGAAGCACCGAGGCTTTCGAACTCCGCCGCAATCGCGGTCTCATCCATCCCCTCGATGCCCTTATCAACCAGGCTCGCTGCCATCCCTGCGATACCAGCTTTTTCGCGCGGATCGGTCTTGCTGCCGCCGGACACCAGCATGGCAATCGAAGCAATCGGGACATCGCCAGTTTGAACCGCGACGACCTTGATCCCGTTCGAAAGAGTGGCCTCAACAATCTCAGGCGCAGCGACTTCCGGCGTAGCGCCCGGTCCTGGAGGCGCCATGCGTTCGCCCTCTGGTTTCACTTGGCGGATTTCGCCGACCGCTGGTGGCAGCGTGCGGAACTCCGGCATCGGCACCGGGTTGGCGTAAGTCGACGGATCATCCTCTCCCGCCGTGTAGGTGAATGTCACGCGCTTTTGCGGGTCGAGATACTTTGCAGCTACACGCTGCACATCAGCGACCGTGACTTCTCCAATCCGAGCCAGTCGCAAGTCGGCTGCGTCTGGGTTTCCCGTCGAAACCAACGCCTCTCCCAATTCGAAGGCGCGCCCACGCGCGGTTTCACGACGACGCAAGGTGCTAGCGATAATTTCATTCTTGGCTTCAGCCAATTCTGCTGCAGCGACGGGCTCAGTGCGGATTCTCTCAAGTTCAGCGTCTAGCGTTGCTCCAGCCTGTTCCATATTGTCAGGACGCGATACCACTACATAGGCAGCAATCTGACCGGCCTCGCGGAACATTGATGCCCCCGCAGCGGCCTGAACGGCTTGCCCGGTGCGAACCAAAGCGTTGTTCAACCTGCTGTTATCGCCACGATCAAGAATCGCGCTAAGCACCTGCAGGGCAGCGGCGTCTGGATGGGGGGTAGGCGGGCCCTTCCACACACCCCCAATCACAGGCAGCGGGACACCCGGAGCCGTGGCGTTAACAGTCCGCGGTTCTGTCCGCTCCGGCTCACGTTCAGAAATGGTCAGATCAACTGGATTTGCACGACGCGGGATGTCGCCAAAATACTGGTTCACCAGACTTTCAAGGCGCGGCATTTCGAAATTGCCCGCTACGATTAGTGTGGCAGTGTCCGGGCCATAATAGGCTTCATAGAAAGCGCGCGCATCATCCAGTGTCGCATTATCGAGATCCTCGATGCTTCCAATC
>JBCBHD010000245.1:0-4737 GCA_038526115.1 Pseudomonadota bacterium
GCTGGGTCAGCGAAACGGCGGGCCGCCCGGAAACTGACACACCAAATTTTGCGGAGATTGCTCCGCCGACCGGCGATCTCTACGCCAATCCTGCAGCCAGCCAGGCGATGCTTGATGATGCCGCGTTCGACATTGAGACATGGCTGGCAAACGAAATCGCCATCGAATTCGCCCGGGCCGAGGGCGCGGCCTTTGTTGGCGGCAGTGGCATTGACCAGCCCGAAGGCTTTCTAAGTGTGCCGACCAGCACGGTCGACGACAGCGTGCGCGCATTTGGGACGCTGCAATATGTTGGATCCGGCGACTCTGACGGGTTCGACGCTTCGCCGGAAGCCAAATTGATTGATCTGATCCATTCGATGAAAGCCGGCCATCGCCAGGGCGCAAGCTTTGTCATGAACTCAGCGACACTGGCGACGGTACGAAAACTCAAGACAGCCGACGGCGCATTCTTGTGGCAGCCAGGCATGGTGGAAGGTCAGCCCGACAGGCTTTTGGGCTACCCCGTGGTCGAAGCTGAAGACATGCCAGATGTGGCGAGCGGCGAATTCCCCATCGCGTTTGGCAATTTCCGCCACGGCTACCTGATCGCTGAGCGGAGTGCGACACAAGTCTTGCGCGATCCGTTTTCGAACAAGCCTTTCGTCCACTTCTACGCGACCAAACGCGTCGGCGGAAAAGTGCTGGATTCCAACGCCATCAAGCTGCTCAAAATCGAGGCCTAGCTACCCTCTCCCGGCAAGGTCGAGTTCCCCCTTCTCCCTGGCCGGATCCTGCACCCACGCCGCCACTCCGGAACTCTCCTTGGAGTGGACGGCGTGGGTGCTCCTTTTCTATTCAATCGTGGAGACCACGATGCAGCGGATTATTGTGCAGCCAGCCGACCTCGGCGGCACGGCACTGAGCGAATTCAAAGACTGGCTCGGCATCAGCCGATCCGGCGAGGACCAATTGCTGATCGAGCTCTTGGCCGCCAGCCTCGCAACTTGCGAAGCCTTTATCGGTCAAGCTCCACTGGAGCAGACTGTCGAAGAGCGCGTATCAGTAAAGCAAGGACGATACTGTCTCACATCTCGCCCGGCTCGGTTGCTTCTCAATGCAGAGCTGATTTCGCAGACTGGTTTGCGATCATCGCTCAGCGGCCAGGGCCACGGCTTTGAACTGAATCATGAAGGAGTCGCAATCGCGGACCTAAAGTTCGATCTGGATGGCCAGGCTGTCGCCGTTCAACTGCTGGTCGGACTTGCAAGCGATTGGCCTGACATCCCGAAAGCCCTGAGGCAGGGCATCATCCGGCTCGCCGCACACCATTATCGTGACCGCGACTACAACAGCGGTTCGCAACCGCCAGCCAGCGTGACCGCACTTTGGCGGCCGTGGCGCACGATGAGGTTGGCATGATCTCGGCCGCCTTCGCCAGCGCCTCGGCAAACTTCCTTGAAAGACTGGAAACCGATGGCGCACGCGCCGTCCAGGTCCGCGCGCGCTCCCTCTCGGAAGTGCACCAGTCTGGTGAACATCCTTGGCGCTCGCCCTCAGCGCTTTGGCCAGATTATGGATTGGAGTGATTTGCGATGGAAAACCACCTGCGTGCCGCTTTGGTCACCTGGCTTCGCGAAGATCCAAATCTGTCGAGCATAAATGCCATTGAAGAGGAGAGCCCTCTCAAAGCCAGTCCCCCATGGCTTGGCGTCGCAGCCAGCGCTTCGAGTGATTGGGGAACCAAGAGCCGACCGGGCCGCGAAGTTCGGATCGCCATCGAGCTTGAAAGCCGGGCTGACGAAACGGATGCCGATGCCGCGCTTCTCCAGGCAATAGAGCGTCGCGTGCTTGATCTGCCACCGTTCAACGCGGGCTTCGAACTGGCTTCGATCCGATTCCTTCGTGCCCGCACAGAACGGCGCGAATTCAACCTTCGTGGCGCTTTACTCGAGTTCCGCTTCCGCATTTTCGAACCTCTTACGGAGTAAGCTATATGCCAGCCCAAAACGGCTCTGCCTTCCTGCTCAAAATCGGCGATGGAAGTGATCCAATCTCATATGAAACAGTGGCCGGCATGCGCACCACGCAAATGACGATCAACGGCGACACTGTCGTTGTTACTCACAAGGAATCGGGTGGTTGGCGCGATCTGTTGTCCGGCGCAGGGACTCGATCAGTGTCCGTCAGCGCAGCGGGCATATTCCTCGGCAGTTCAGCGGAAAGCGCGGTGCGCAGTCATGCTCTTGCGGGAACGCTGGATGACTACGAACTGTCATTCGAGGATGGAGAACGTTTGCGCGGCCGCTTCCTGGTGCAGCGACTGGACTATTCGGGCGACTTCAACGGCGAGCGCAACTACACGCTTCAATTGGAGAGTTCGGGTCCGGTGGTGCCCGCGTGACGCAACAGCCGAACACTCTGCGCGGTGAAGCAGAGTTCAGCATCGGGGATCAGCGTCTGATCATCAGGCCAAATTTCCAAGCGCTGGTGGCCGCCGAAGAAGAGCTCGGCTCATTGTTCGCATTGGTCGAGCGTGCTTCGGAGGGCGAACTCACCCTGGCCGAGATCACCGGATTGTTGTGGCACTGCATGGAATGCGAGCACCGCCCATCACGCGAAACGGTGGGTACAGCGGTGCTCGCGTGCGGCGTTGTCGCCGCGACAAAGCCAGTCCGCGCAATTCTGGCTCAGGTCATCCAAGGGCAGCAATGAGCTCTGACTTTCGCGAAGGCACGCCTTTCTGGTTTGCTGCTTCCACCCGACTGCTTGGGTGGAAGCCTGACGACTTCTGGCAGGCCACACCCGCTGAGCTGAATATGGCGCTTCGTGACCCCTGCGAAACACCAGGAGATGCCGGTCTTAGCCGCACTCGCTTGGCCGAAATGATGGAGCGTGAAAACGATGGATGACAACCTTGAAGAGCTCGTAATTGATGTGCGAGCGACCACTCAAGGGTTCGCAACCGATGTTCAAACAATGCGAAGCGCATTGGACACATCACTTTTGGATGGCTTTAGCAAAGCAGGAAATGTGCTGGAGCGAGGGCTTGCTTCCGCCATTCGCAAAGGCAGCCTGGGTTTCGATGACCTGAAGACCGTCGCCCTGCGATCACTTGATGAAATCGCTTCCCATGCCCTTAGCTCTGGTTTGGGCTCGTTGTTTGGCGGCTCCGACGGTGGGCTTGGAGGGATAATCGGGCAATCGCTCGGTGCCCTGCTGGGCTTGCCTGGCCGTGCAACCGGTGGACCAGTTTCACCAGGCCGCAGCTATGTTGTTGGTGAGCGCGGACCGGAGATATTCGTCCCGACCGCTTCAGGCCGAGTTGAGAACAATTTCGCAGCGGTCGCCGGGCGTGATGTGAGAGTGGCCATCCAACTTGCCGCGCCTCGCGGAACAGCTGCACCGACAGCATTGCAACGATCATCGCGACAGGTCGCGAGCGCAGTTCGCCGCGCTCTTCAAACTGGCTAAGCGGAGGCAAGTCCCATGGCATTTTGGCTGGCGCAGCGACGCCATGCTCAGGAATCGAGCTACATCCAGCGCTTTGATCCGCGTTTCTGGACTGTGAATTTCCCGCGCCCTGCAATGGCTTCTGTCATTTCGACAGGGCCGGATTCCCTGCGAGTTGATGTTGAATTGCACAGCGAGGGAGAACTGGTCGGCTTGATCTGGGACAGCGTGGATTCGCTTGATCACCCTTTGCTCGCATACGAAACTAGCCTCGATTACTCCAACACCACCCTCACTTTCAGATGGCAGTCACAAGGGATAATCCCGCTAGATCAGCCCAATGGCCCAACCCTGACGATTGAGGGCTTTGACGAGCAAGACCAACCAAAAACGTGGTTCGTCAGGCTATGGAACTACGCAGAAGGCACGCCCGAAGACGCCGAGATTAGTTTGCCATTCTCAAGTCTCGAAAGCGGCTTTACTCTGCCAGGCGAGCCAGTGAATCCAGCAACTATTGAGCGAATGTTTATATCGTTGGTGGCACCCGAGTATGTGGCGAACAGTCCATCCCCGCTTCCGGCCCGCTTCAACGGTTCGGTAACGATGTCCGATATCAATGCCGATGGTCGCCATTCGATGCTGGAAATTGGCGATGTGCGCATTCCTCCACACCGAGAGCGCATGGCCACGGCGTACGATGATGCGTTCAATCAAACTCCGTCCCGATTGCTGCGCACTGTGATCGGCCTCGGTTATCGCGATGATGTGGTCCACTATGTCGGAATGAGTCATTTCATGCGGTTGGAACGTCAACCGAATGGTGATTTGTTGGTGTCAGCCACCGCGGAGCTCTGCACCCCCGCAATGATGTGGCACTCGAACTTCTTTGAGGTTTGCCGGGAGAACTCCCTGACGGCGATTGGATCGATCTCTTATGAGCTATTCAACGCCTATTGCCCGGAGGCATGGAAGCAAAGAACGTATGGCGGCGATCCTGCACTAACCGGTTGGGTGCCGCCATCAACGCTGCTTTCACCAGCCAATTCCGAAGCGATGACCTGGCTGCAGCAATCGGCGACGGCGTTCGTCGACCTGCAGGAGATTGCACAGCTGCCTGTCCGGATGCAGATCGGCGAACCTTGGTGGTGGCTGACCGCAACGGGTGAAATCTGCCTATACGACAGTGCAGCGCGGATTGCGTTCGGAGACAATCCTCCGCTCATCGAAGACTTGCGATTGCCTCTCGACGCGACACAGACCGCACTCCTCGATCAAGCCGGAGAATTGCTCGCGCAATCAACCGCC
>JBCBHD010000246.1:0-4736 GCA_038526115.1 Pseudomonadota bacterium
AGAGCGAGATTCAATATCTGGACAACGAACAAGTCCGCAAAGCTGAACTTTCGGTTCAGAATGATCGTCGGATCAGGGCCGACCTAACTGTTGTGCGACTGACCGAGCCTTTCGGGGAAGTCCGCAAGCGGTTTCAAGAGACGATGTGGCTGGCGTTGATTGCCATCCCGGACGCACCTGAGGGGTGGTTCATTACTCAAACATTCGACGACCCTGACAAACCGGATGGATTGTACTTGCTCGCCAATGTCGAGAATGAGCGGTCCCTGAAACTGTATATGCCGAATTGCGCTGGCACGCGCCAAATCACGGGAATGATCGTGAAGGAGAATACGCATTCCAAGTTAGGGATATGCGAGTTTACAACCCAAGATGCCATCTTCAACGCCGCAAGAGATGCGGTCGAGTTTCTCGACGCGAAGCACCCCGTTGCGATCACTCCGGTATTCGTTCTCAAAAAAGTTGACGAACTCACGCCGGAAACGCCGAAACGCTAAAACTCAATCGACGTCTTCCACCTCAACGCTTTCGCCGGTGACCCGCTGCGCCAAAGCAGCGGAGATGAAGTCGTCGATCTCTCCATCCAGCACTTTGTCAGGCGAGCTCGAGGTCACTCCTGTGCGCAAGTCTTTGACCATCTGATACGGCTGAAGCACGTATGACCGGATCTGGTGTCCCCAACCAATGTCACTCTTTTCCTGATACTCGCCCGAAGCGGCAGCTTCGCGCTCAGCCATTTCGCGCTCGAACAAGCGCGCCTTCAGCATGTTCATCGCAGTCGCGCGGTTCTTGTGCTGGCTGCGATCATTCTGGCTTGCGACCACAATCCCGGTTGGTTGGTGCGTGATGCGGACTGCCGAGTCGGTCGTGTTGACGTGCTGACCGCCTGCGCCAGACGCACGATATGTGTCGATTTTCAGGTCGCTTGGATCGATCTCGATCTCGATATCGTCATCAATCACGGGATAGACCCAGACGCTAGAAAAGCTGGTGTGGCGTTTTGCGGCGCTGTCATAGGGGCTGATCCGAACCAAACGGTGCACGCCGCTCTCGGTCTTGGAATATCCGTATGCGCCATCACCTTTGAGCAACAGAGTAGCAGACTTGATCCCCGCCTGATCTCCGGCCTGATATTCGACAGTCTCGACTTTGAAGCCGCGCCGTTCGGCCCACCGGCCATACATGCGGAACAGCATCTCAGCCCAGTCCTGGCTCTCAGTGCCTCCTGCGCCCGCGTGAATTTCAAGATAGGTGTCATTGGCATCGGCTTCGCCTGACAACAGTGCCTGAACCTTGTCGGCGTCGGCGCGATTGGCAAGCCGTTCAAGGCTTTGTAGACCATCATTGACGATGCTCTCTTCGCCTTCGGCCTCTCCCATCTCGATGAATTCAATCGCATCCGCCATCTCGGCAGAGATTTCCTTCACGGTGTTCACGGCCGTTTCCAGCGTCTTCTGCTCACGGCTGACAGCTTGCGCTTCTTTGGGATTGTCCCAGAGATTTGGGTCCTGGACACGAGCATCGAGCTCATCCAGACGGCGTAATGCGCGATCCCAATCGAGCGACAGACGCACCAGATCGAGCGCCGCTTCGATCCGGTCAATATTGGCTTGGGCCTCGGCCCGCATAATCAATTCCTCGAACAGGTTTCAGCGCCCCGCTTAGCGTGGGGGCGATGATTGTAAAGCGTGGGAAGCCTGCGCTCCCCGTTATTGGCTGATCGAGCCGCGCTATTTGGAGAGGGAGCGTACCGCTGCCAATGTGCGCTTCACGTGGTCACGGTAGTCGCTGTTGGAGTAGACCATAGCCACGCGGCCATCGGGTGCAATCACATAGGATGTGCGGCTGGCAAGGTCGGAATTCGGCAGAACCACGAAGTAGCTGGCAATCAGTTCTCGCGAAGCTACTCCGACCGGAAACGCATCCCGGCATTCCTCACGGCTGAAGCGCTTTAGCGTCGCAATGTCATCGTTTGACAAACCAAGCACAATTGCGCTGGCCGCGCGGAATTCTGGCATCGCTTCTGCAAAGGCGTTGGCCTCAAGAGTGCAACCCTGTGTGAAGGCTTTCGGGTAGAAATAGAGCACCACTGGTCCTTGCCGCAGAGCATTGCGCAACGAAAACCCCATCTCTTTGCCCGCGAGTGCGACTTGTGTCGTAAAGGAAGGTGCTTTTGTCCCTTCAGCCAGTTGCGCATGTGCCGGCGCAATCAGCCCCGCTGACAAGAGGATGGTTGCGATAAAGGTCGTGATGAGTTTTGCCATGATGTTCTAACCGACAAGACCACTATGCGGTTCCAACGACAGAGATCAGTAAATCCCGCCCTGATCCTCAACAAAGTCTTCCGGCTGACCATCGCTGCTTTCAACATTCTGGCGCGGTGCGCTATTGCGACTACGCCTGATCAGCTCAAGGATCTCATCACGTTTCGCAGCGATTTCATCCTGGCGGGTAGACCGATCCGGTTCCGTATCGGGCTTGAACGCCTCCCAGATAATCGCCGATTTAGGGTCACTCGAAGGCCAACCGGAAAACACCCGCTTGCCTGTTCTGCGATCCACTCTGACCATTCGAACACCCGGAGGCGCGACAGCTGGCAAATCGACCCAGCGTTCACGCGAATTCTCGATAAGGTCCTTGATAATCGGCGCTACAATTGTTCCGCCTTGCGCGTAACCGCCCATATTTTTGGGCGTATCGAACCCTACGTAAGCGCCCGCCATCAATTGCTGCGTTCCGCCGATGAACCACACATCCTTTGGCCCTGTCGTTGTTCCGGTTTTGCCAAACAGCGGCAATCCGAGCTTATTCAGGACCGTGGCGGTGCCTCGCGAGACCACACCTTCCAGCATATGCATCGTCTGGAATGCTGTACGCGCATCCATGGCCTCCTCGCCTTTCAGGCCAAGCCTCGGCATCGGGCTGCCATCCCATTCCGGCATATTGCAGCCATTGCAGGCGCGATCATCCGCCCGCCAGATCACTTGCCCCCGGCGATCCTGTACATAGTCTATCACAGAAGGTCTGTTCAGACGGCCGTGATTGGCCAACGCAGAATAAGCAGCCACCATCTTCATCACGGTGGTTTCTTCCGAACCCAAGGCCGTCGCCGCATAAGGATCCGGATCTTCGCTGATATTCATGCGCTCGATCGTGTCGACGACATTGTCCATGCCCGCCTGCATGCCGATCTGCACGGTCATGATGTTCTGCGACTGCTCAAGACCATAGCGCATCGGGAACTGGCCAGTACGGCCGCCGCGAATACACTTCTCACCCATTTGGCGTCCCTGATAATAGCAAAACCGGGTGTTATCGATTTCGGTCGATGGCGTCATGCCATTGTCGAGCCCGGTTGCGTAGACGAACGGCTTGATCGTCGATCCTGGCTGGCGCATCGCCTGCGTTGCCCGGTTGAAGTCAGACACCCGGTAGTCAAACCCACCCTGCATTGCGAGCACGCGCCCGGTTTGCGGGTTCTGAACGACCAATCCCCCTTGCGCCGAAGGGATGGTGCGCACGCGAAAACCATTCCCGCTGGGGCTCACGGCGACCAGATCGCCAGCTTTCAATTTGCTCGGCAGGCCCGAAAGCGGAGCTTTGTCTCCATTCGAGAACCCTATCGTCGCAGAGGATCCGCTGCGCTGTGTCACAACACCCACGCGCCAGTCCTTGTAGCGGATTCCAATCGGAGAACTTGCGAGCTGGCTGGCCCAGTTGCCTTCGCTCACATCGATTGTCGCAATCGGACCGGACCAGCCTCTGCGGCCATGGTAGCGCAGCAGTCCATCTCGCAAAGCCTCACGTGCAGCCTCCTGCAACTCGGGATCGAGCGAGGTCCGGACCCATAGCCCGCCCGCATAAACACTGTTGGGACTCGTTTCGGCTGTCTCACCGAATTCCGCGATCAGTTCCCGGCGTACCTCTTCAAGGAAGTATCCCGCATCGACGCTACGTTGAGTGCGCTGCGTCGCGAGCCCCAAAGGCATAGCGCTGGCACTGCGACGTTCAGCGTCGGTGATGAAACCGTTTTCGTTCATTTGGGCGAGTACGAAGTCTCGCCGTTCCATCGCTGCATCTTCCTGACCTTTTCGGCCATACCGTTCTGGCGCTTTGGGGAGGATCGCGAGGAACGCCATCTCGTGCAGGTCAAGATCGACAACGTCCTTGTCGAAATACGCACGACTTGCAGCCTGAACGCCAAAGCTTCTTCGCCCAAGGGGGATTTCATTGAGGTACAGCTCAAGGATTTCTTCCTTGGTCATGACCTCTTCGATCCGGCTGGCGAGGATCATCTCTTTTAGCTTGCGCGTGACAGAATACTCATCGCCCAAGAGACTGATCTTCGCGACTTGCTGTGTGATCGTCGAGCCACCAACTGCGCGCTCGCCAGATCCATATTTGCTGACATAGTCGAAAACAGCATTGGCTGTGCCAGTCACATCGACACCGCCATGGCTGAAGAAGGTTTTGTCTTCAGCCGAAAGGTAGGCCTCGATTAGCTGCTCGGGGAAGTCAGCATATTGCAGCTGGACGCGGCGTTCGCGTGCGTAGGAATGGACAATCTCACCATCGATACCGCGAACAACCGTTGGTAATGGCGTTTCATAATCGACCAGAGAACCGGCTTCAGGAAGGTCTCTGGCCAGCCATGCCCATGCCACAACCCACAGCAATGCCAGCAATACGAGCGCCAGAACCGCGAGCTTGAACAACCAGCTAGAGCGCCATTTCGC
>JBCBHD010000247.1:0-4734 GCA_038526115.1 Pseudomonadota bacterium
CGCGTGGTCAACACGATCCTTGCCGAGATGGATGGGCTCGAGGAAATGCAGTCCATAGTTGTGATCGGCGCGACCAATCGACCGACGCTGATGGACCCCGCACTGCTTCGTCCGGGCCGCTTTGATGAGCTTGTCTATGTCGGAACGCCTGACAAAGCTGGCCGTGAGCACATCCTATCGATCCACACCGACAATATGCCGCTATCAAGCAATGTCGATTTGGCCGAAGTCGCTGCAAAGACTGATCGCTTTACCGGCGCCGACCTTGAGGATGTTGTGCGGCGCGCAGGCCTAGGCGCACTCCGCCGCATGGGCGGAGACGTGTCGGCTGTCGAGATGCAGGACTTTGAGGACGCCCTCAAAGACAGCCGCGCGACGGTAACCGCCAAAATGGAGGCTGAGTATCGCAAGATGCGCGGCGAGCTAAAGAAGCGCGCTGTCGAGGCCAATCCAATCGGCTTCTTCGCTCCTGATGCATTGGAGCCGACACGGGCCAAGAAACACGATTGATCTAGTGTGCGGCGTCCCAGCTGGGACCCGTGCCGATATCAACGGCCAGCGGGACATCGATCGTGACCGCAGGCAAAGCAGCCTCAGCCATCACGCGTTCAATGACCTGTGACGCAGCAGCGATATCGCCTTCAGGCAGCTCAAACACCAATTCATCATGCACTTGTAAAAGCATGCGGACCTGACTGAGCCCCGCATCGCGCAAAGCTGGTAGCATGCGGACCATAGCGCGCTTGATTATGTCAGCACTTGTACCTTGAATAGGCGCGTTGATCGCTGCTCGCTCTGAGCCCTGACGCTCGGCTTGGTTCTTTGACTTAATCCGCGGGAACCACGTCTTGCGACCAAACAAAGTCTCCGAATAACCCTGCTCACGAACGGTCTCGAGGGTCTCCATGATGTAGCGCTGAATGCCGGGAAAACGCTGGAAATATGTGTCGATCATATCCTGCGCTTCGTCGGGCTCAACTTCCAAACGGCCTGCAAGCCCCCAGCGAGAGATGCCGTAAAGGATAGCAAAGTTGATCGTTTTGGCGCGTGCACGCGTGTCGCGGGTCACTTCGCCAAACATCTCGGTTGCTGTGCGTGAATGGATGTCTTCGCCTTGCGCGAACGCCTCTTTGAGAGTGTCCACCTGCGCCATGTGCGCGGCGAGTCGGAGCTCGATCTGGCTGTAGTCGGCCGCGAGAAGCACATTGCCTGTTTCTGGCACAAAGGCCTCTCTGATCGTCCGGCCTATGGCTGTGCGAATTGGGATGTTTTGCAGGTTTGGATCGGTTGAAGACAGCCTACCTGTTTGTGCGCCCGATAGGGAATAGCTTGTATGAACCCTTCCAGTCTTAGGGTTGATCTGGTTCTGAAGCGCGTCGGTATACGTCGACTTGAGCTTCGATAGATGTCTCCATTCGAGCACCTTCTTTGTGATCGCAGCCGCTTCGGGATCGCTGCTCAGTTTTTCCAAAGTGGATTGATCGGTTGAGTATTGCCCGCTCTTGCCTTTCTTGCCGCCCTTGAAGCCCATTTTGTCAAAGAGAATTTCGCCAAGCTGTTTGGGGCTGCCCACGCTAAACTCTTCACCGGCGATAGAGTGAATCTCGCTCTCCAAAGATGCCGTCGTTGTCGCGAACTCCTCTGAAAGCTTGGCCAGCCGCGCGCGGTCTACTTTGATGCCTTCACGTTCCATCCCCGCAACGACTGGGATGAGGGGACGATCGACGCGTTCATAGACCGTGGTTCCACCTTCTTCTGCCAATCGAGGTTTGAGCAAAGAATAGAGCCGCCAAGTGACATCTGCGTCTTCCGCTGCATATTCTGTCGCGCGGTCGAGCGGAACTTCGCCAAACGAGATCGCCTTCTTGCCAGTGCCGCACACTTCCTTGAAAGCTAGGGTGGTGTGCCCGAGGTGTCGCTCGGATAGCTCGTCCATCCCGTGACCGCCGCCCATCCCTTCGCCGCGCCCTGCGTCCAAGTCGAAGCTGATGACCATCGTGTCTTCGATCGGGGCCACCGCGATGCCTACCTGGGCAAAAACATTAAGATCGTATTTGCCGTTCTGGAAGACCTTGGTGACGCTATCATCCTCTAGCATCGGCCTAAGCGCAGCCAGCGCCTGATCGACCGGAATCTGCTCCGGCTTTTCGCTCAGCAAGTCAATGCCGCCATGCGCTAGCGGAATGTAGCAGGCATCATTCGGGCCAAGCGCCAAGCTTACGCCGACAAGATCTGCCTGCATCGCATCAAGCGACGAAGTCTCAGTATCAACCGCCACCACACGCGCCGCCACAGACCGAGCAATCCATGCCTCAAGCCGCTCCAGCGTTTGCACAGTCTCATAAGAGCTGCGATCAATTTTTGGCATGTCGGGAAGCGATTGGCGGTTGCCGTCTGCATTGCCGCTATCGCCAGACTTTTGCGCCTTGACAGGGTTCAGATTGTTAGCGCGCTCAGGGCTTCCAGCTCCTGCGCCCAGGCGTTTGAGTAGCGAAGTGAAGCCGTGCTTTTCCAGAAAGGCAGCGAGGGGTTCTCCAGGTATGCCTTCGATGCGCATATCATCCAATGCGACAGGCAGATCGCAGTCTTCCTTAAGCGTCACGAGCACACGGGACATTTCCGCATCGGCGCGGCCTTCAAGTAAGCGCTCCTTTAGCTTGGACTTTTTCATATCGGGCGCCTGATCAAGCGCTGCCGTGAGCGATCCGTGTTCCGCGATCAGCTTGCTAGCGGTTTTCGGGCCGACGCCATAAATGCCGGGAATATTATCAACGCTGTCTCCCATCAAAGCCAGCACATCGCCGACTAGCTCAGGCGCTACGCCAAACTTCTCTTGCACCTCTTCGATGTAGATCCGCGCGCTTTTCATCGTGTCGAGCATGTCGATCCGGCCGCCATGCTCTTCACCGACCAGCTGCATTAGATCTTTGTCGGAGGAGACAATCGTGACGTTCCAACCTTCGCGCTGCGCAGCTCGAGCATATGAAGCAATGAGGTCATCGGCTTCCAAGCCTTGCTCCTCAATACAGGGAAGGCTGAACGCCCGGGTTGCATCGCGAATCAGAGGGAATTGCGGGCGTAGATCTTCAGGAGGTGGTGGCCTGTTCGCTTTGTACTCGGGGTAAATATCGTTGCGAAAACTCTTCGAATCCTTGTCGAGAATGACCGCTAAATGGGTTGGGCCTTCTGCTGCATCCAGATCATCAGCGAGCTTCCAGAGCATCGTCGTGTATCCGTACACCGCGCCCACCGGCGTTCCTTCAGGATCGGTCAGGGGCGGTAAGCGGTGGTAGGCTCGAAAAATGTAGGACGAGCCATCGACTAGGTAGAGATGCTTTTGTTGATCAGACATGTGGCGGTGCTAGCACTGCTAGGCCTCGTTCGTAAGCCGCATTGCCACACTAATCCGCGTGCGAATTCGCTACGGTGAAGCGGGGCGAAAACGCGGCAAGAATAAGGCAAAAATGTGGCGAGATACTCGATTTTACTTGCAAGGCCACAATTCGGCCATTATTTCTGATGGCGAAGTCGGGGGTCAGAAGCCGGCTTTCGCGCATGCTCGGGGATCGAGTGTTCGCGTAATCCATTCGCTGAATAAGGAATTCTATTATGCGTAAGATCGTTCTTGCTGCTGCTGTTGCAACATCGGCTCTTGGCCTTGCTGCTTGCGGCGAAACCGCTGACGCCGTTGCAGACACTGGCGAAGCTATGGCTGCAGACGCTGAATCAATTGCTGAAGACGCAACTGCTGCTGCTGGCGACGCTGCTGACGCAGCTGGCGACGCAGTAGACGCAACTGGCGAAGCTGCTGGCGACGCTGTTGACGCGGCTGGCGATGCTGTTGACGCAACTGCAGACGCCGCTGGCGATGCAGCACAAAGCGTTGCAGACACTGCTGAAGCTGCTGCTGCACAAGCTGAGTCACTGGTTGACGGCGAGTAATTCGCTCACCAACCAGTGCTTACAAAAGCACTAAAAGAAAAGGCGGTGCCGATCTCTTCGGTACCGCCTTTTTCTTTGTGTACGCTAAGAGGGTGGCGCCCCTTATCCACCCGTTCGCGGTGCGCTGGTCCAAGTGCGCGGATCGTTGGTTCGTGCCCGTGCATAAAAGCCGTCATACAGCGCCCGTGCGATTGAAGCGATACGACGTTCGCGTGCACGGCGTGACCCTTGACCGGTCACATAGATAGAAACAGCAATTGCGCGTCCGTCTGGCGATTCGATGATGCCAACATCACTTGATGTGTTGTTGAGCGAGCCCGTTTTGTGACTGACGCGTGCATCGCCAGGCATGTTGGCCACAATTCGCCTACGCCCAGTTGTCGTCCTGCTCATCGCGCCAAGCAAAACTTGACGGCTTTGCTCTGACAAAAAGTCGCCACGGTAGAGGCCCGTGAGCAGCCGCGTCATCGCGCGCGGAGAGGCTGCATCACGCGGATCAATCCAGCTGACTGGATCATACTCACCATCATCTCTTACCAGTGTTGCGATATCGCGATCGATCGAAAAGTCAGTGATGCCTTGCCGGCGCATCCAGTCATTGACCTTCTGAGGTCCGCCCACCGCAGCCAGCAAGGCATCGGTTGCGGGGTTGCTGGAGCGGGTGATCATGATCTCAATCAAATCGATCGCCGCCATGTAGTTGCCTTCGCGAACGGGCGCTGCGGGCGAAGAAAATTTGGCTGACCGCACGGGGATCAGGAGCGGAAATTCCGACGTGAGCGAGTAGCGACC
>JBCBHD010000248.1:0-4668 GCA_038526115.1 Pseudomonadota bacterium
TGATGATCGAACACTCGATCCCGGCCGGACGTGTCTACACGGCGAAAGACATGCTGGAGGATCCGCACTTCAAGTCTCGTGAAGCCATCATCGAGGTGGAAACGGAAGGCCATGGAAAGCTGAAAATGCAGAACGCCTTCCCGCGTTTCTCACAATCCCCTTCAGGCGTCCGTCGCTCGGCCCCGGTTACGCCCGGACAGCACAATCGGGAAGTCTTAGGTGAAGTGCTTGGCTGGAGTGAGGACGATCTCGTCGTCAAGAAAGAGCAAGGACTGATCTGACCGAAGTCAGATACAGCCGAAAATGGCGGAGACGGTGGGATTCGAACCCACGAAAGAGTTGCCCCTTTACACACTTTCCAGGCGTGCGCCTTCGACCACTCGGCCACGTCTCCGCGTTCCTGCCTGCGCCTGCCCATTGCCGTTTGAGCGCGATGAGACACAGTCAAAGCGCGTGCCTCTAGCCATGAATTGGGCGTGCTGCAAGGCAATCAGAAAGCAACGCTATGGGAAGCGCGGCAGGAATATGGTAAACGAGTCGCATTGGACAGCGCTGCGCGGAATGGCATTCCCTGCGAACGCTGCCTCAAGAACCCCTTTCCGCCCTCGAAAACGCGCGGAAGGGGGTTTTTTGTTGGGAGCGCACCTGTCAAGGTCAGCGCATGAAGACACACCTTTTCGCCATCGCCGCCGCGACACTCGCTCTCACCCTGCCTGCTTCCGCTCAGGATGAGCCCGACCCGCGCTCAAGTAGCGAAGCGGTAGCGCCAACCAAGACGCCCGCACCTTCGCCGAACCAGATCGTCGATGCGGCTTCGCAAGATGAGTGGGTGCAGATACCGGCGGAAGACCTGCTGGTGATGACGCTCGCGCCGGATGCAGAAGGGGATGAGCGCACAGTGGTGATCCAGTTGATGCCTGCGCCGTTCTCGCAAGGCTGGGTGAGCAACATCCGCACCCTCGCCCGCGCCAAATGGTATGACGGCATCACCGTCAACCGCGTGCAAGACAATTACGTCGTGCAATGGGGCGATCCCGGCCATGACAATCCGGAGAGCGGCGAGACCGAGACCAAGCCGCTACCCGAGGGGCTAAACGTAATGGTTGAAGAAGATTATGCTTCTGAGACACCTTGGGCCTTGAGAAGCGCAGCCGTTGCTGCGAGCGGGCGGCGCTCGATTTTCACCTCTGGAATTGAAAGTTGGAACACCTCGATATCAGGGCGGGATCCGTATGCGATGTATTCCACACTCGTGGCTGGTTTTCCTGTCGCTGGTTGGCAAACGCCGGACGCAGGTAACGTATGGCCCGTCCATTGCTACGGCATGGTTGGCGTCGGTCGCTCCTACTCTCCCGACACCGGCTCAGGGGCCGAGCTCTACACTGTGATCGGCCACGCACCACGCCATCTCGATCGCAATATCGCCCTGGTCGGACGGATAATCAGCGGAATGGAGCACCTGTCTTCGCTGCCACGCGGCTCAGGCACTCTCGGCTTTTACACTGAAGAGGAGGCTGACCTTCGGACACCGATCCTCTCAATTCGCGTCGTCAGCGATTTGATCGTCGGCGACTACAAGGAACGCGATGCGGTCGAGCGAAAGTACGCCTACGAATACCTCTCCACCGAAAGCGAGAGTTTTGCGAAGTACGCTGAAGCCCGCGCCAATCGTCGCGATCCGTTCTTCATTGTACCCGCTGGCGGAGCGGACATCTGCAACATCCCGGTGCCGATCCGGCAGACAGAGTTCGTCCGCTATCCACCGCTCGACGGCGAATGAGTGAGACCGTAACAGCAACCCTCCCTTTGCAACGTTGGCAGGGGGATCGCGGGACATATCACCTCGTAAATGTGACAGGCGATCAGGCCGAGGCCATCGCCATGCATGCCCGCTTGCACAGACTAGAGTTCGGCAAGCAGCGCGGGTTCGGCTCAGTGAAGGTTATGGCCCGCATTGGCGGCACCGAATGGAAAACGTCGGTCTTCCCAATGAATGTCGAAGACATGTCGCGCAGGACCCAAAACTGGACGCTGCTGGTCAGCAAGAAAGTGATGCGCGCTGAAGACTTGGCCGAAGGCGATCCGGTCAAGCTCGAACTCGAATTGCTCTAGGCATATTGTATGAATTCAATCCGGTTTCCGAACGGGTCGAAGCTGAAAAACCGATCATAGCCTTCAACCGGCTTGTCATCGCGGGTCTTGATACCTGCCTCTTCAAGACGCCGACGCAAAGTCGCGAGATCATCAATCAACAGCGCGGGATGCGCTTTGCGCGCAGGGACGAAATCCGGATCGATCCCGACATGCAAGCTCACGGATCCGCGCTCGAACCAACAACCCGAAGGCGATAGGTTAGACGGTTTCGGCACCTCGTGCATGCCCAGCAGCTCACCATAGAAGGCCCGCGCCTTGTCTTCGCCGCCAGGCGGGATGGCAATCTGGATATGGTCGAGACCGATGATTGCCATGGGCAGACTCTCTAGATCCGCTCGGCCTGTGCCACGGCGTCGCTGGCTCTCAGTGCGCTCAGAATCCGGGTCAAATGCGCCAGATCCTGAACCTCCGCTTCGATATCGTAGGTGACGAAGGGATGATCGAGCTGCGCCTGATGCAGGCTCGTTACATTGGTCTTGTTCTGCGCGAAAATGCCCGCCATTTCCGCCAGAGTTCCGGGGCGATCATAGATGGTGACGGTCAGCCGCCCGATGGCCCCGTGGGATCGCCGACCCCAGGACAGATCAAGCCAATCAGCGTCGACGCCGTTGGCCAGTTCCAGGCAGTCAATCGCGTGCACTTCAACCAAGGCATCCTTGCGCCGAAGTCCGACAATCCGGTCTCCCGGAACTGGATGGCAACACGTCGCCAGCGTGTAGCTGACATCACGGGTCAATCCGCGGATCGAAATAGCGCGCTCACGCTGCGACCATTCCTCATCCTCTTCGAACTCTGCTGTGCAGCCCGGCACCAGCGCTTCCATCACCTCGCGGTCGGTCAGCTTGGCCGCGCCAATCGCGAACATCAGGTCTTCAGGACCATCGAGGCCCAGTCGCTCAATCGCAGCGCGGATAGCCTTCTTGCCGACACGGGCCGGCACTTTGGACGCGATCTCATCAAACAGTTTGGAGCCAATATTGGCCACCTCAGCGCGTTCTTTCTGTCGCACGGAACGCCGGATGGCCGCTCTCGCCTTGCCGGTGACGACGAATCCCAACCACGACAATTGCGGTTCGGCGTGCTTCGCCTTGATGATCTCAACCACATCGCCATTGTCGAGCGGCGTCCGCAGCGGCATGTGCCGCCCGTTGATCTTCGCACCAACCGTCTGTGCGCCCAGATCGGTGTGCACCGCGAAGGCGAAGTCAACCGATGTCGCGCCCTTCGGGAGCTGGAACAGGGCACCCTTGGGTGTGAAGGCGAAGATGCGATCCTGATAGATCGCCATGCGCGTGTGTTCGAGCAGTTCTTCCGCGTCGTGGCTGGCGTCGACAATCTCGATCAGATCGCGCAGCCAGCCGACTTCGCCATCAGGTCGATCTTCCTGCTTATATGCCCAATGCGCTGCCAGCCCGAATTCGTTGCGCCGGTGCATTTCGCGAGTGCGGATCTGCACTTCGACCCGCATCGAGTTTTCATACATCAAAGAGGTGTGCAGCGACCGGTAACCGTTCGACTTCGGGGTTGAGATGTAATCCTTGAACCGGCCCGGGAGGAACTGCCAAGTCGTGTGCAGCACGCCCATGGCACGGTAACAGTCGGCTTCGTTTTCGGTAAGCACGCGAAAAGCCATGATGTCGGTGACTTGTTCGAACGAAACATGCCGCTCGGCCATTTTGCGCCAGATCGAATAAGGGTGCTTTTCGCGACCCCAAACTTCCACATTAACGCCCGCTTCGGCCAGCGCCTGTTTGATCTTGAGCGCAATCGCATCGACCTGTCCGCCATCGGTGCTGCGCAATTGCTCCAGACGCTTGGTGATGGTGGTGTAGGCTTCGGGTTCAAGCTCGCGAAACGCCAGCGCCTGCATCTCGTGCATGTATTCGTACATGCCCACCCGCTCAGCCAGCGGCGCGTAAATATCCATCGTCTCGCGCGCGATCCGCTGGCGCTTTTCCGGCTTCTTGATGAAGTGGAGCGTGCGCATATTGTGCAAGCGGTCCGCGAGCTTGACGAGAAGCACACGAATGTCTTCGGACATAGCGAGCAGGAATTTGCGCAGGTTCTCCGCCGCCCGCTCATTTTCCGGCATGGCTTCGATCTTGGAGAGCTTGGTCACCCCATCGACAAGCCGGGCAACCTCTGCACCAAAGTGCTGCTCGATATCATCGATAGTCGCGAGCGTATCTTCGACCGTGTCGTGGAGCAGCGCGGTGATGATCGTTTCCTGATCGAGCTGCAGGTCCGTCATCAACCCCGCCACTTCAACCGGATGGCTGAAATACGGATCGCCGCTGGCGCGTTTCTGCGAGCCATGTTTCTGCACCGTGTAGACATACGCACGGTTAAGCGCCGCCTCATCGGCGTCCGGGTCATATTCCTTGACCTTTTCTACAAGTTCATACTGGCGCAGCATTGACTGCAATGTGCGTTGCCGCGCTTGCGGCTGCAAGCCTAAACTATAAGGCCAGCTAGCTCCAGGTCGCCCGTGGCGGCAAGCTCATAAGGATCGCG
>JBCBHD010000249.1:0-4655 GCA_038526115.1 Pseudomonadota bacterium
AATTCCGGGCGTCGACCCAACTCATCAGCAAGCGATGGGGCCAAGGTCAGCGCCCCAACCAACCGTTCGAGCAATGCGGGTTTTGCATCAAGCAAACGGAACAGTGTTATGGCTGATGATGCGCGCTCTAGAATACGTTCCCATCGTGTGATTGCACGAGCTGGATCATCGCTCTGCGCGATTGTCTCAAGCAGAGCGGGGAGCAAACGATCAAAGGCCGACAGCGCTTGCTCGGAGCGAAGCGATTGAAATCGGCCATCGCGCCATTGTTCTATTCGGTCGGCCAGCTTCGCCGGATCATCAAATCCAAGCTCCTCAAGTTGCGCGGCCAACTCGGATTGCTTTGGTGCAACAGAGGATGAACTGCGCCGTGCGCCAATCAGATTTTCATAGATCAATCCGCATCGCTCGGTCAGCTGCTTGAGCTCATCGATCAAGGCGCTTCCATTCTGCAAACCATCAAGCCGCGCCACGTTGTCCAGCGCTTCACCGGAAGGCAGTGAATGAGTCTGGCGATCATTAACCATCTGGAGCCGGTGCTCCACAGTGCGAAGTCGGTCGTAGGTCTGGCCAAGCACCAGTGCAGCTTCGACATCAATCCTTCCTGCTGCAGCCAAAGCATCAAGTGCCGAACGAGTTCGCCTGACTCGCAGGGTTGGGTCTCGCCCTCCATGGATCAGTTGATGCGTCTGCGCGAAGAATTCGATCTCGCGAATTCCTCCTTGGCCACGCTTCACATCAAACCCTGGACCCGGTCTGGTTGGGCCTTTGTGATTGTCTCGAATCCGTGTTGTGAGTGCGCGAATTTCCTCAACCGCACCGAAATCCAGATGGCTGCGCCAAACAAACGGCCGGATCGCTTTAAGAAATGCTTCACCAGCGGCCGTGTCACCCGCAGCTGCTCGCGCGCGTGTGAAGGCCGCCCGTTCCCATGCCAGCGCAGCCCCTTGATAGTGCGCTAGCGCAGACGCCCGGGGTACTGCCAGCGGGCTGATTTCGCTGGCCGGGCGCAATCTCAGATCCACGCGCAGTACGTATCCTTCGACCGTGTTTTCCGAAAGCAGCTTGACGATACGCCGAGCGTAGCGCTGAGCTGCATCGCCCGGCTCATCGCCTAATCGGCGCGGCATGGTTTCCGGATCGTACAGCAGGATCGGATCTACATCGGAGGAATAGTTTAGCTCGCCCGCCCCTTGCTTACCCAAAGCAAGCGCGATGAAGCCACTCGTGTTATCGTCACCAACTCGTTCGTCAATTGCTGCGCGGATGGCGCGATCTAGTGCACGATCAGCAAAGCTGGTGAGTTCTCTCACGACGCGATCCAGGTCAAAAGCTCCAGCGAGATCGGCAATTGCGACGGTCGTTGCGAGGGCCAAACGCTCACGCCGAAGAGCGACTGAAACATCTTCGTGCCGCCCTTGCTCGTGCGTCCACGCCATCGCCTGATCGATGTTTCCTTTTGCGAGTATGTCGGCCAAGCCAGGCTGGCGCCCCAAAGACCGGGCAAGGAACGGCGCGTGCGCCTTCGCTCGCTCCAGTGCGTACCCCCAATCTGGTTGCTCCGATTCCTCCATCGCGCTTCTCTTGCAGCGGCTCCAATGCTCTGCAAGAGAAGCGCGCAGCAATTTGGACGAGAGGACAAACCCGATGACGCGAAGCGGTTTCCGCCTAGCTGCCGTTTGGGCTAGCGCGCTGGCGCTTGCCGGATGCGACGCGATGATGATCGATGGCAGTACCGATGGGCTCGACATTCCGGATGTTGAGGCAGTCGAGATTTCCGAACAGACCATGAAGGACATCACGCGTGAGCTTTCGACCGACGAGTTCGAAGGGCGCATGCCGGGCACCAAAGGCGAAGAGCTGACAGTCGCGTTGCTGACAGAGCGCTTTGAAGCTGCTGGATTGCAGCCGGGCAACGGCGAAAGCTGGGTACAGGAAGTCCCTCTGGTTGAGATCACCGGCAAGAACTTCGCCCCACTGACCATTACAAATGGCGAAACCGATCTGGTCTATGATTTTGGATCAGAGTGGGTTGGCGTAACCTATAAGGAAGATGCTGCAACACAGCTAGCCAACAGCGAAATGGTTTTCGTCGGATACGGCATCAACGCACCCGAGCGCGGCTGGAACGACTATGAAGGCATCGATGTTGCGGGCAAAACCGTGGTTATCCTGGTGAACGATCCGGACTGGGAAAACGAAAACCTCGAAGGCACGTTCAATGGCCGCGCAATGACCTTTTACGGGCGCTGGACCTACAAATATGAAGAGGCCGCAAAGCAAGGCGCCGCCGCCGCCATCATCGTCCATGACACCGAGCCCGCGAGCTATGGCTGGAACGTTGTCGAAAGCAGCTGGACAGGACCGCAGGCCTATCCGCAATATGGCGACAACCCGCCGGCTCGCACGACCATGAATGGTTGGGTCCAAAAGGAAGTGGCGCGTGAAGTTCTCGCTGCTGCTGGGCAGGATCTTGATGAACTAAGCGCTGCCGCGAAAACCGAAGACTTTGAGCCGGTCGAGCTCGGCATGACAGCATCGACCAGCTTCGAAAATGACTTCCGTAGCTTCACTTCGCAGAATGTCATCGGCGTGTTGCCGGGCAGCGAAGCCCCTGATGAATACATCATACACACCGCACACTGGGATCATCTTGGCCGCTGCACACCTGCTTCTGACGGCGATGACATCTGCAACGGAGCGGTCGACAATGCGACTGGCACGGCAGCACTTGTCGCCCTGGCAGAAGCGCATAGCAAAGCGGGAGCCCCCAAACGCAGCCTCGTATTCCTTGCGGTGACTGCAGAGGAATCCGGCTTGCTTGGCGCGTATTACTACGCGGCTAACCCGACCTTTCCGCTCGACCAGACAGTTGGCGGCATCAATATGGATGCCTTCCTGATGGCAGGCAAAGCCAACGACGTGACCGTGGTTGGCCCGGGCAAATCCCAGCTCGACATGTTCCTGCAAAAGGCTCTGGAAGCAGATGGCAGATCCATCACGCCAAACCCCAGTCCCGAGGCAGGCTACTATTATCGCTCGGACCACTTCGCCTTCGCGAAACAGGGAGTTCCGATGCTCTACGTTGATGGGGGCGTCGATCTGATCGAGGGCGGAATCGATGCCGGAACGGCGCTTGCCGATGACTACCGCGAAAACCGCTATCACGGCCCCAAAGACGAATATGACGAGAACTGGGACTGGTCAGGCGTGATGTCAGACCTGCAACTGTTTTATCGTATTGGTCGAAGCATGGCGGAAAGCAGCAGCTGGCCGAACTGGAACGAAGGTGACGAGTTCCGAGGCACACGCGATGAAAGCTGCGCTAGCGCCGATACCGGCTGCTGAACCGCACCAACGATTAGCGAACGCTGGTCCATGGCTATTCTGATGCCGCCCGAATGGGCACCGCAGGATTGGTTGTGGATCGGCTTTCCGCACCTCGCCGAGGAATGGCCTGGTCAACTGGAGCGCGCTCAGGAGCAGATTGCCGCTTTTGCCAATGCGGTGGCAGAAAGTGGACAGGCGGTCCGCATGCTTGTTCGCGATGCGGCCAATAAGGAACGCGCGAGATCGCTTGTCAGCGCGAAGGTTTCGCTCGAACAGCGCACCTATGGCGACATCTGGTTACGCGACACCGGGCCGCTCGTTGTGCTTGATGATGGCGTCCGGGCAGCCAGACGGTTTGGCTTCAACGGCTGGGGCGGCAAATATGAAATGCCCGGCGACGAAACGATTGGCGCCGAGTTAGCGCGCGAAGCCGGAATACCTCTCAAAGCATCGGCCATGATCCTTGAAGGCGGTGCGGTTGATGGCGACGGCACCGGCCTTGTTGCGACCACCGAACAGTGTCTACTCAACCCGAACCGCAACCCCGATTTGTCGCAGTCCGACATCGAGACTGAATTGACGAGCGCTCTGGGTTTTAATCGTTTCTTGTGGCTGGGGGATGGTCTGGTCAACGACCACACCGATGGTCATGTCGATAATCTCGCTCGCTTTGTCGGACCCAATCGCTTGGTGTTACCGGAAGCGACCGGTACCAATGATCCCAATACGGAAATCTATCGCGATGCGGCAGATCGCGCAGCAGCATTTGGTGTTGAAGTCGTGCGGATCCCTTCTCCAGGCCTTGTCCTGCGTGACGGAGGCATTGAACCGGCCAGTTATGTGAATTTTGCGATCACGACCCATCTTGTGGTGGTGCCGACTTTCGGCTCCCCGCATGACGAAGCGGGTGTGGCCGCAATCGCCGCTTTGTTTCCTGACCGCGATACAATCGGTCTGGCTGCGGGCGCTGTACTTGCTGGTGGCGGCGGCTTTCATTGTGCGAGCCAACAAATGCCTTTCGATCGGTACAGCGCGCCGAAAAGTTAACCGCTCGTTAGGATTTTGCCGCGATCATAAATGGCATGACGAAAGCGATCGCCTTCACCCGCTCGGCCTACAGCGCCGCACAACAGCGACAGCAGGATCTCGCTCGCAGTCTGATTGTGCTCGGCTGCGGAGCGTCGCTTATCCTCGCAGGACAATCGCTCCCTTTCTAGAAATTTCACAAGCCGCGTAACCAATCGCCGGAACGTCGCGAATACCTTTGCGACGACCAGTGAACACGAGATTGCGCGTGACGAAACCCCTCTACGCTTCCCTCTTAG